>CALFXQ010000131.1 GCA_937958285.1 uncultured Fusibacter sp.
CCCAGGACTGGAAACTATACGTGATGGTTTCGCCTATCAGTGATACAGGAAAACTGGGCAAAGACTACTTGCTTTTTCAGTCAGCAACCAGTGGCAAAACCCGCCATTTTACATTGATGGCACTATATATGGGAATAGCGAGCCTGTGCTTTCTTTGGCTAACGGTTACATCAGGTCGCCCCTATGCGGGTGGGCCAATCTCATTAAACATTCAAGATAGGCTGCCACTAGAATTATTACTTGTCATGCCTATCATAGCCTTCCTTGCAATAGACGCCCTTTTTCCATCAGATCCCATACTTATGGCGATCCAAGTTGCGCTAACTACAATGCTAGCAATTGTTCTAGCAGTCTTCTTCTCTATAGTTAGACGCCTTAAGGCAAGGCAGTTGCTGGCTACATCCCTTGTCGTTCAGAGTGTTTTGGGTATTTTCAGATTGCTTAGTCCAAGCCGCTGGCAAAGTGTTTTTAAACCCATACTGCTTTTGTATCTGGGCTTATTCGGTGTAGTCAATTTTATTCTAGGCCTTACACTTCCAAATTTTGAACTTGTTGGCCTCTTGCTTTGGTTTGCCTTGATGATTGCCGCCATATATTGGTACCGCAAAGAATTGACAGCCCTAAATCACCTGAAGGCCTATGTGAATCAACAGGTAAATGGCCAATTAGAAACTAAACAAGAGCCTCATCTTATCACCCCCATGATGCAGGACTTTGCCATGGACTTGACTAAGCTCAACGAGGGACTCCACATAGCCGTGGCCGATGCGCTAAAAAATGAGCGTATGCGCACTGAACTCATTGCCAATGTGACCCACGATTTAAAGAATCCGCTGACGAGCATAATCAGCTACGTCGACTTACTGAGCAAAGAAAATCTAGAAAACAGCACGGCCACGGGCTATGTGCATATTCTCAAAGACAAATCCCAGCGCCTAAAGGTGTTAATCGATCATTTAGTCGAAGCCTCCAAGCTCAGCAGCGGCATGGTAGATGCTCAGCTTATGCCTATAGACTTAGTCGCCTTTTTGAACCAACTCGAAGGTGAATTCTCCGACGATTTCACCAAGCAGCAGCTTCAGTGGCGCATGCAAGGGCCTGGATCTGTTGCTATGGTTCTAGCAGACGACAAAATGCTCCTTCGACTCTTAGAGAATCTGCTCACAAATATTGTAAAGTACGCCATGCCTGGCACCCGCGTCTATTTCGATATTATGGTTGGCCCAGACAACACGGTACTCACCGTCAAGAACATCTCCGAACATCCCTTGACCATCGGTGCAGAGGAACTCACCGAGCGGTTTGTGCGGGCAGATAGCTCGAGAAACTCAGAGGGCAATGGCCTAGGCCTCTCTATCGCCCAGAGCCTGGCTGCTGCCATGCATGGCACCCTCACCATCACCCTCGACGGCGACATGTTTAAAGCCTCATTGACCCTGCCCAGATAAAATAAAATGGTGCCACCCTCGAGGGTGGCACCATTTTTATAGAATCATTTCGAGAATGGGCAGAAGTTCGGTTTTGACATCGATGGGTTTTCTTAAAATCGCATCGACCTTATAGCTTCCTATGTGTTCCTTGATTTCATGCTCTCTTGAATGCGCAGTGAGTATGACCTTTTTTATATGCGGATAATTATAAAAGAGCCACCGAATAAGATCGTAACCATCTTCACCCGGCATATGTAAATCGGTGACCACCATTTGAATGCTTTGACCTGAAGTCTCTATTATGGACTTTGCCTCTTCAACTGAATGACATAGACTATATGGACGTTCATAGTTTGTTAAACCCTGTCGTAGAAATTCCAGCACAAACAACTCATCATCGACAAATACAATCATGCATGCCTCCTCTTTCACTACCCCTCTATATTTGCCCACTCTGTGACCCTTTAAACAAACCCTTGAGGGCTTCTTCAAAACGCACATCATCTTCGCGGGTGCGCTTTGGAATCGCGCTGCCTCGCTTACCTTGCATGCGCTGGAGCCGATTTTGATGGCGCATGGCCAGCATAATCTCGATGTTGTCTGCTGTCACAACCTTGCCCATCTGTGTGATGGGCAGTCCTTTTTTGGCTAAGACCATTGCCCCCAAACCGTAGTCTTGGGTAACCACCACATCGCCTGGGCGGATGTGATTGGCGATATAATAATCTGCTGCATCGCGCGAGGTATCTACCGTTATAATTTGCGCGTAAGTATCTTCAAGGTGCACAGCGTGATTCTTTACAACGGTAACCCCAATATTCATTGCCTTTGCAAGAGATATGGTTTGACTAATCACTGGGCATCCATCGCCATCTATCCATATGTGCATTTTACACCTCTTCTCTTCATCCTTATATCGTCCAAGCCCCTTCTAATTATCTTCCAATTAACGTATGGAAGCCCGTTTTTTAAAACGGCTGAAGCTTTCTGGGGTAATGTCGATGTAACTGGCTAAAATATGCTGTGGCACCCGGGCAACAAGGGTTTGTCGCTCCTTGTATAGCCAAGCAAAGCGCTCTTCTGGAGTAAGCTGCTTAAAGCTAGCAAGGGCCCACTGGGAGTCCGAAAATTGTTTTCTCACAAAGAAATCGACCAAGGCACCATAGATTGCATGCTCTTCTACTGTCATTTGAACTACCGCATCTGGGCAAGCCACCAGTATACTAGGCTCAAGACAAACCAAAGAAAACCGCGAAAGACCGCTGTTGTCTGCATAACCAAAGGTACTGATGGCCATCCCCTCTGTATAGATCTCTACGGTACTTTCTTTCCCACTTGGGCTCAAGGTCGATTGTCTAACACACCCCTCTATTAAGTAGTACGTATCTCGAACCGGATCGCCTTGGTTAATGAGCACATCACCTTTTGAAAATGCCCTATAGGGAATTTGCTTTGTTACAGCACGACGCACGTCCTCACTGAGGCTTGTATGTATGCCGAGGGCCTCTATAAAGTGGGATTCAATTTCGCTTTTCGTTAAGATAGTGCACCTCCAAAGGAACGGTTTAATTTAAATAAGCGCTGTCTTAAACTGATTTCATTCAATTAACTTCTAAACAAATGATACATACGTTTATCATCGCTAATTGTTTATTCTTAGAAACTAGATAACTAAAACTCAAATTGAACTGCTGTTTGAGTTTCATTGTTTCTATCAGGATATTCTAACCACTTAATAGCGGTATTCAATTCTAAAATAATGTCCTTTGCCTCAATAACAACACCATCGGCATATTCTAATGACTCTGTCGTATGTGCGTCACTAATAAGACAGAGGTCATAACCTCTCTCGAGGGTTGCATATGCAGTTGCACGAATGCACCAATTTGTTGCAGCACCGACCAGCACGATCTTTTTCACTTCTAGACGCTTAAACAAATCATCTAACTCGGTTTTTTCAAAGGAAGAATTGTAGCGCTTCTGAATATAGAAATCATCTTTTGATTGCTCAAGTCTTGGGTCAATCTGCCATTTATTAGTATGTTCTTGAAGATCATCACTACAATGTTGCACCCAAATGATAGGAGCTTTTGAAGTCCTTGCTTTAGCAATCAGCGTACGTATATTCTCAATAACCTGATCGGTGTTGTAGGATGAGGCGATAACCCCATTTTGAACATCCACAATAAGAAGCGCTTTTTTCTCATTATTATTTTCAATAGCCATAGGCCTGTTCTCCTCTATTCATTAGCCACTCTATAACAGCTTTCAAGCATCTTTATACCCATTGTTCACAGCATAGTGACAAAGAAAAAGAAAGCACATTGAGTCTTAGCAAGAACAAAATTTCTGCGAAAACTTGATTTAAATCAAGGCCATTTAAGCACAGCCTTGTTACAGTTGTACTATAAAGAAAGGCAAAACAATTCATGAAGGAGGCTCAACATGAAACG
>CALFXQ010000132.1 GCA_937958285.1 uncultured Fusibacter sp.
AGACCACACTACACATACAATAAAGATGAATATTTAACTAAGATAAAATAAATAACCAAAAAAACTGAATTCAGCAATATAGAAATACGATTTAATAGATTTATTGAAAATATAAGAAGCATTGTAATCGAAGTGAAAGAAAACTCTGAGAAGGTAAACGATACCTCCAATGTCTTGGAAGATGCGATTAACAGTTCATCAGATTTGTTAATGGATATGGTGTCTAAGGCAAACGAAGTATCTCTTCGGATGTTAGATAATTCTTCACAAATGAGTGCATCGACAACCATGATGGACAAACTGGCCCTTGGCTTGGATCATGTACTTGAAAATACGAAAATAGCCGAGGTTTCGAGTCAAGCGGTTTTAGAAGCAGCTCAGGACGGTGGCGCGCGTATTCACCAGGCGGTCGAGAGTGTAGAAAGCGTCAAAGAGGCTTCGATTTCTATGCGAAATGTAATTGAAGCATTGGCACTTTCTACCTTAGAAATTAAAAAGATGGCTCAGACCATAACGACAATCGCTGCGCAAACGAACTTATTGGCGCTCAACGCTTCAATAGAATCTGCACGTGCCGGTGAGGCAGGGCGTGGCTTTGCGGTGGTTGCAGAAGAAATTCGAAAGCTTGCAGAGGAATCTAAGGTTTCTGCCGATGAGATAAATCTTCTTATTGTGGATATCAATTCGCGTACGCAAATTGCTCAAGATACGATCAATGCAGAACTTGAGCAAGTCGAGAACAGTGTGGCGGTAGCGAATGGTGCAAAAGAGAGGTTCAATTCTATACTGGAGGAAATTGGCGAAGTGGTAACACAGCTGCGCAGTATTTACAATACCGCTACAAACCAAACTAGAATAGCCCATGCTTTAAATGATGCCTTTTTAGAAATAAGCCAAGGATCTTCACTGAGTTCGCAGGCATCCGACGAGATTTCTGAGCAAATTACGCAGATTGCAGGAACCTTTGAAGAAATAAGCGCGAATGGCACAGAACTAAAAACCATGTCACATGATTTAACCGCAGTCACATCGCGCTTCAAAGTCTGAGTGCCACCCTCGAGCCACCCTCGAGCCACCCTCGTGCCACCCTCGTGCCACCCTCTGAGGTGGCACATTTGGTTTATTGTGATATAATGCTCTCGGAAGCATGTAAACTAAGGAAGCATGTAAACTAAGGAAGCAGGATTTCTACCCAGATCAACTCCCCATCTCACGAGACCCGATCGATGCTCAAGATACCATCGAAGAGCGACTTGGAAAAATCAGGATGATTCCTAGCGCACACCTTACATCATGAATTTCGAAAACTCCTCTATGAAGCAAACGATTGGCCAATTACTTATACAGCTTATCGACTCGTGCGGTCCTGCTGTTATCAATTGCCTCTGAGGAAGAGAAAACCATATTGAGACACAGTGATGTTTATTAGCCTTGTTTGAAAATAGATATAGCTGGTGACAATGGAATACTAAAAGCGGGAGGGTATTTGATTTTTCTGCAAGAATCCCGAAAGATGCTATGGCTGCAGGATGCTAAGTAAAGGTCATAGGTGATAATGTTATACACCGACACACTTATGAGCCATGAATTTCCAACAATTTGTTAGATAATTGTATTTTTAGAGCAGTCGGTTGAATGTTAATTAAGGAAGTAATGTATGTCAAAGCGGTTGTTTGTTGTAGTTATCTTCGTTGTATTATTAGTGTTTGCATTTTCAACGCAAACCGCACCAGTATCGGTAGCATTAAGTCGGTTGGTCTCAAAAGAATTGGTTGCTCTGGGACTAGATTTTCATGTAGTTAAGGATATTGCTAACCCTACAGTCACTGAGCTCTATCAGGTTGATTCTATTGTACGAAATTATGCACACGTAGTACTATATGGGTTTGTGGCATTGGCGATTGTCACTACCTTATACCTTAAGCGCATAAAAATATACTGGGCTGTAACCTGTACATTATTGTTTGTTGGAGTCTTAGCGGCGGTCGATGAAAATGTACAAGGCTTTATACCCGGACGCGGTTCGGAGTTAAGAGATTGGCTCTCTGATATGCTGGGAGCCACAATAGCAATAGTGGTATTTATGGTTATTATAGGGTTGTTTCACTTGTATCAGTTATCTCGAGGAAGAAATTGAATTGCAAGCTGTAATGATATGAAAGGAGTTCATAATGAGTCAGAAAATCCTAGTACTCGTCCATAATTATGCAGAAGATATGGAATTGTGGTATCCAATTTATCGACTTCAAGAAGAGGGATATACTATTCATATGGCAAGTGAGATTGCCGGAGAAAACTTTAAAGGAAAGTATGGTGTACCTTATTCCTCCGATGTTAGCTGGAATGACATTAACGTCTTGGATTACTCAGGTCTACTAATCCCAGGGGGATGGGCGCCAGATGTGATAAGGCGCTTCGAGGTAGTCAAAGAAATCGTTAGACAGTTTGATGCTCAAAAAAAGCCTATTGGTCAGATTTGCCATGCGGGTTGGGTGACCATTTCGGCGGGCATTCTTAAAGGTAGAAATGTGACAAGTACACCTGGCATAATGGATGATATGATTAACGCAGGTGCAATATGGCATAACGAAGCGGTCGTTGTCGATCAGCACCTCATCTCCAGTAGAAAACCAGCAGATTTACCAACATATATGAAGCACTATATTCAAGCACTCAAATAGGGTGCCACCCTCGTGCCACCCTCGTGCCACCCTCGAGGGTGGCACCTTTTTAAATTGTCCATTCGTTGTGGACAATGCCAACTAAATGCCATTGTCCCTCAAAAAACTCAAAAACCAAAATCAGACTTTTCCAATCTAATCCTTCAAATTCGGGTTCAAAGCCTGTAAAATGAAATTCTATAAAAGATGCTTCTGGATATTCTTGTTTGATATTGTTCAATGTATTGCCTTGGCCAATGGTTTGGTTATTGCCAATAACATGAGATGCAACATAATCTTCATCATAAATAAAACGCTCATAGTATTCAAATAATGTAAGCTTTATAGGTTCACCAGATCCATCATATGTGCCAAAGTTATGCTTCATTGATGTACTAAAGCTCTCTTTAAACTCAGAAAATGAAAATGTCAAATCTTTATTTATATCCACATAGGCATAAGGGCTCAGTCGTAATTCTTTCTCAGGATGCATGTATATTTCGAGGGCTGGAATATTTTACTCTTTGAGGACCAAAAGAAGCTCACGTGCTGTTGATAGTAAGTCTGTGGGCTTGCTTTCTGTTTTATACGTCGTTCTGATTTGATAGAGGTTAAAGAGGGCAATAAATAAGATTATAAAAAAGCCAGCATAATAAATTCTTTCTATTCTATTCATAGAGTGAATTTTTTTCATAGTTTGTCTCCTTAACTTCACTAAAATTATCACTGGAATATTGTAATCTATTTTAGCTTTTTACCCGCTAATATTGTCTTTTAATCTTGACACTTTTAGGAGCCACCCTCGTGCCACCCTCGTGCCACCCTCGAGGGTGGCACGAGGGTGGCTCCGGGCCTACACCAGGGGTATCACCAGGGGCGTTCCAGCTACGGGATCCTCGATAATGAGACTCTTCA
>CALFXQ010000133.1 GCA_937958285.1 uncultured Fusibacter sp.
GCCACTTAGGGAACGCAAAGACGATATGTACTTGCTTGTAAATGCATTGGTTGAAAAATTATCCCACAACATGGGTCGGGTGATTACTGGGGTTACAGATCGCTTTATGGAAGGTCTATTAGTTTACCGTTGGCCTGGAAATGTACGTGAGCTCGAAAATGTAATTGAGCGTGCGATCAATCTATGCGATCAAAGCACTTTAGATATCCACCATTTACCCGTTCATTTAGCGGTAGATACGCCCTTAGTTGCCCATTATGGCATTCGCACCATGAAATCGCGGTATGCCCAACTAGAACGAGAAGCAATCCAAGAGGCTCTCGTCTTTTGCTCGGGCAACAAGCAACAAGCAGCTAAACTCTTGGGTATGGCGCGCTCTACATTTTATCAAAAGATAGATCAATTTGGTTTAGAGACAGATCGCATGTAAGATCAAGTGCGAGTGTTCGTTTATCGGACACTCTTTTTTTGTTTTGCTGCCAGTATTTATATGAAATATGAATGCGAGTACTTCACACACTTTGTAAAAGGTCGTATTCTAGACAAGGTGAGGAAAATCAAAGCCTATGTCCGTTTATCGGACTGTGTATTTTATTCGGACATAACTTTGGTGTTATTTGGCTAGCCATAGCCCTCGTGGAGTTTAGATATAATGGGCAACACAAAGACGTTCTCGTTCTAGAATAGGCATTTTAATGAGGTTCAAGACTTCAGTTAAAAGAAATTGTCCTATTTTAAGTAAACGTTTTCATTTTGGCGAGGGTCTTGCAATAGACATGTTTGCTAGCGACCAATAATCATGAAGTGAGGCAGGCATGAAAAACAATAAAATGACGATACAAGAAGCTCATGTGGGCATAATGGGCATTGGACTATACTTGCCCAAAGATAGAATGACTGCTAAGCAAATAGCCGATGCAACCCAGGGTATATGGTCAGAGACAAGTGTAATTGAGAAGCTTGGAATTGTTGAAAAGCCCATCCCAAGGGACCCAATTGATGGCACCCAAGCCATGGGCGTCTATGCTGCACAAGATGCGCTGAGAAGAACAGGATTGGATCCTAAAGAAATCGATCTGATTCTATGTATAGGAGAAGAGTGGAAGGAGTACCCCCTTACGACTTCTGGTATTTATATACAAGAGCAAATCGGCGCCGTAAATGCATGGGCGTTAGATATTCAACAGCGCTGCTGTACCACGGTAAGTGCATTAAAAATCGCAAAAGATATGATGCTTGCAGACAATCGCCTTAAAGTTGCGCTGATTGTTGGTGGTTATCGCAATGGCGACCTTGTTGATTACGCAGATGCCAATATGTCGATGATGTATAATCTTTCAGCAGGTGGTGGTGCCTTATTGCTAAAGCGAAACCTCGGTGCAAATGTAATTTTGGGCACACAGGTGATGAGCGATGGCTCTATGGCTCGCGATGCTGGTGTACAGTTTGGTGGAACGGTTTGTCCCATAAACTCTGAAAATGCGCCATATGCGGTTAAGGGATTAAAACTCCTAGATGCAGATCACATGAAGAAACGACTTAATGAAGTCTCAATGCAAAATTGGCTGACATGTATAGACGGCGCACTTGCAGAGTCTCAAATGCAAAGAAGTGATATTGATTATTTAGCGATATTGCACTTTAAGCGGTCTATGCATTTTGCTATGCTAGAAACCCTTGGCCTTAAATCGGATCAGAGTATATATCTTGAGCGCTATGGTCACATGGGTCAGATCGATCAAATTTTGTCTTTGCAACTGGCTCTCGATGCAGGCAAGGTTAAGGCTGGTAGCACGATTGCCTTCGTAGCTGCGGGCATCGGTTATGCTTGGGCATGTGGCATTGTCAAGTGGGGTCCATATAAGCACAGCTATTCACCAGATGTGACTAAAAAAATTACGACAACGGAAGCCGTCCTCCAGCACATTAAGAGTGGTGACCATATTGTCTCGGCACTGGCAGCGGCGGAACCACAACTTTTTTTGCAGCAGCTCCATCTTGCTAGCGAAAGGCAAAACCTAAAGGGTGTGGTAGTCTCTAACTGTCTGCCAATGGGCCGTTACCCATATTTTGAAGACCCACAATATCGCGGGCAATTTATCATGGAGGGTTGGTTTTACTCGGCAGCCATAAGG
>CALFXQ010000134.1 GCA_937958285.1 uncultured Fusibacter sp.
ATTGCTTTGTTAAATTCTCAGGAGAGGAGGTAATATTATGGCAATGGTTTTTACGGTTTTATTAATCATTAGTGGTCTTATTTTGATTGCTAGTATCTTAATGCAGTCTGGTAAAAGTGCAGGTTTATCAGGTTCAATTGGCGGTGGCGCTGAACAGCTTTTCGGGAAGCAAAAGGCACGCGGTTACGAGGCAATGTTTGAACGTGTAACAAAATTTGCAGCAGTGGCATTTATCGCTTGTTCATTACTCGTAGCAATTTTTCAATAATTGCACCATTCACAGCAATTTAACATTTCGGGAGGTTACACGATGAATTTCGGGATCATCGCGCCTATTGCAGGTCTGCTGGCACTTGTTTTTGCCTATACACTAGTACTTAAGATTAATAAGGTTCCAGTTGGAAATGAGCGAATGAAGGAGATTTCTTCTTATATTCAAGAGGGTGCTATGGCATTTTTGCGAAGACAGTATCGCTCATTATTTATTTTTGGCATTATTCTCTTTGCCGTTGTATCTGTGGGTATCGATTGGAGAACGGGTGTTGCGTTTCTCTTTGGTGCTGTTTTTTCTGCTACAGCTGGATTTTTCGGCATGCGTGTTGCGACTAAAGCAAATGTTCGCACTGCCAATGCCGCAAAAGAAAGTGGTATGAATAAAGCGCTTTCCGTCGCTTTTGCTGGCGGTACCGTTATGGGTATGTCAGTGGTTGGCCTTGGCCTATTGGGCATTGGTGGACTCATGTACATTTTCCAAATGTACTATTCCGACGTAGTAGCAATTCAGTACTTAACAGGGTTTAGTTTAGGTGCATCATCTATAGCGCTGTTTGCTCGTGTTGGCGGTGGTATCTACACAAAAGCTGCCGATGTAGGCGCAGACTTAGTTGGTAAAGTCGAGGCGGGGATTCCAGAAGACGACCCAAGAAATCCCGCAGTAATTGCCGATAACGTTGGCGACAATGTGGGTGACGTTGCAGGCATGGGTGCAGACTTATTCGAATCTTATGTAGGCTCTATAGTTGCATCTGTAACATTAGGAGCAGCAGCAAGTTCAGGTCATGTAACTTTCCCATTCGTACTTTCTGCTGTGGGTATACTCGCTTCTATTATTGGTACGTTCTTTGTGAGAGGCGATGAAAAATCCGATCCACATAAGGCTTTAAAGATGAGTACATACGTGAGCTCAATTCTTGTAATTATCGCTTCGTTCTTCTTAAGTAAGCAGTTTTTGAATGATTATACTGGCTTTGTTGCCGTCGTTGCAGGTTTGGCAGCAGGCTTAGCGATAGCTTATTTCACGGAAGTTTACACGTCTGGCGACTTCCCATCAGTAAAAAAGATTGCGCAACAATCAGTTACTGGTCCTGCGACAACAATCATTAGTGGTTTAGCAGTAGGTATGCTTTCCACTGGTGCGCCTATAATCTTTATAAGTGCAGCGACACTTGTTGCTTATAAGTTTGGTGGTGGCCTCTACGGTATAGCACTTGCAGCCGTTGGTATGTTATCTACAGCAGGTATTACAGTTGCGGTAGATGCTTACGGTCCGATTGCAGATAATGCAGGTGGTATTGCCGAAATGTGTGAACTGCCAAAAGGCGTCCGCCAAATTACAGATAAATTAGATGCTGTGGGTAATACAACAGCAGCTATTGGCAAGGGCTTTGCAATCGGTTCTGCTGCTCTTACTGCGCTTGCTCTGTTTGTTTCTTACGCTCAAGCTGTAAAACTTGAGACAATCGACATTTTAAATCCTTTTGTAGTCGTTGGCCTATTTATCGGTGGTATGCTTCCGTTTATCTTCTCTGCAATGACCATGGAATCCGTTGGTAAAGCAGCTTTCGAAATGATTGAAGAAGTGCGTAAGCAGTTTAGAGAAATGCCAGGCATTATGGAAGGCAAAACTAAGCCCGACTATGCCCGTTGCGTCGATATCTCTACAAAGGCTGCTTTAAGAGAGATGATGCTCCCTGGTTTAATGGCGGTTATTTCTCCAATTGCTGTAGGGCTATTACTTGGACCTGAAGCCCTTGGTGGCATGCTTGCTGGGGCACTCGTAACTGGCGTTCTAATGGCGATCTTTATGTCTAATGCAGGTGGCGCTTGGGACAATGCAAAGAAGTATATTGAAGAAGGTCACTATGATGGCAAAGGCTCGGATGCCCATAAAGCAGCAGTCGTTGGCGATACAGTAGGTGATCCATTTAAAGATACTTCTGGCCCATCTATCAATATTCTCATCAAATTGATGACAATTGTAGCACTTGTTTTCGCACCACTTTTCTTGGCAATTCAACCGCTATTGGGTTAATAGATTTGGTTATTTCAGAGTGATTAAGCAATAGTATTTAAGCAATAGTAATGCAAAGCATTGCAAATGTAGCGCAATATGAAAGACACGATGATTATGTAATGAAATAATCAGCGTGTCTTTTCTTTGTTTGAAGTATAGGGTGTTACTACAAGGGTGTTACTACGAGGGTGTGAGAGTAAAATTCGGACAAAAAAAATGCTGATTACTCAGCATCTTCTTCGTCGCCCCACATTTGCATAAAGACTTCACCAACGCGTTGGTATTCTTCATCTGTTTCGATTCTGTCTAATTGCATGTTTTCGCCTTCTTGTTGGAAGCCGTAAATAAACACATCTTCTTCGCCTTCAGGGAGAAGTGCAATATATCCTTTGCCATCGACTTCGAATGTGCCGATAACGAGACAATTTAAATCTTCGCCTTCTTCAGTTTGAAGTGTGATTGTTTGCATATCGTGATCGTGACCACAACCGCATCCACAACCTTCATCATCACAACCTTCGTCGCCGCAATCGCAATCGTCGCCGCAATCGCAATCGTCGCCGCAATCACAATCTTCGCCGCACGCTTCACTGTCTGTCGCACAACATTGATCTTTCACTTCTTCTTCTTCGTGGTTTCCACAACCACACTGATGCTTGCTCATAGTGCCTCCTCAATGGTAATTAAGTCTAAACCTATTATAACCGCTTTTGCTATAAGATACACGGATATTTTAACAAGAAAGTTTTGTTTTTGTGTTAATAGTGTAAATTTTTTGCGAAACGTATTCAAAGTACTTACGTTAGGGTATCATTAGATTATAAAGTAGCTTGCGCTACTATTTGGAGGAGAACCATGAAGACACGACAGCAGATACTCGACTATCTAGAAGCTCTAGGTCGTCCAATACTCGATATGCA
>CALFXQ010000135.1 GCA_937958285.1 uncultured Fusibacter sp.
ATATCGCATAGTGACCCGATACTTTAATCCAATTGTCAAAAGCGAAAAGGTCGAAGGTGGGCTCTAAGGAAGTATTCACAAAAACTGCCCTCTCTTTTGTCGCTTGAAAGTCTTCTTTGGTAATAATTTGTGTGAATTTTGGCACATGAGTTGAAATTACATCTGCTTGGGCCATCAGTTCTCTTAATGGAAGATACTTCAATCTGTCGTGTTCAATCTCAGGTTTTCTGGTTCGACTATAATAAACTACATCCATGCCAAAGGCAAGCGCGCGTTCTGCGAGCATTTGTCCGGTTGCCCCTATGCCAACAACGCCGAGCACCTTGCCAGTGAGTTCCTCTTGCATTTCAGACCACTGGTGCTTGCCAAAGCCGTGGAAAAGAGCAATTAGAGATGCCATAATGTACTCGACCAACCCCTCATCGCCGTAGTCTTTTACCCCAAAGACCACAATTCCCTTCTCTCTTGCAAAGGCGATATCTACATTTGCACTTTTTTCGTCGTAAAGACTGCAGCACATGCCGATGTATTTTAGCTCTGGTAGCGCGGCGATTATGTTCTGTGTGATTGGCGTGCGCCAAGAAACCAAGAGCACCTGTGCGCCTTTGGCGCGTTGAATCACTTGTTCTTCTGAGGTTGGGTCTTCGTCGTAGTACTCTACATATTCTGCTAGGACCTCCAATGACTGACGCGCATAATCGACTAGACCTGTGCGATCGACAGATACAATGGTGTGAATGGGCTTCATTTTCTACTCCTTTTTACAACAAGAATTTTTCTAGGGGCTCTGGTCCCTTAACCACACTTCTTGTAATGGCTAAGTTGCCATTTGAATCCGGTCGAATACGCCAATCGATAAGGGCTATTTTACCGTGATCTATTTCAATGCCAGTAATATTTCTTGGAAAAATGCAACATCCCGTATTGAAATATGGCACATCGTCTTTGCCCGGAAATTTAGGGCGATGGGTATGACCAACGATAAGCATTTTTTGGTGTTCCTTGATCCATTTGCTGTAGTTCTTCTCAATTTTATGGCGTTTATGAAGGTTCTTTGCGGGACTTGCAGGGTTTTTAAAGCCCACTATGTGCAAGTAATGCCAGAAATGTCGGTTGATTAGCTTTGTCACACGCCAGGCTTGATCGTTGATAAAATCGCCCTGATGACCGTGTACGACAAAAACTTCTTTGCCAGATTCTCGGTGTTCAAACACGATTGCCTCATGTACTTGTATATCGGGAAACAGTTCTGCATATTGATCTTGATACTCATCAAAATACGCTTGTAGATGTGTTTCCACATACTGGTTGAACCGATAATCCATATTGTGGTTACCAAAGAGCATAATCATGCGATTTGCATCGTGGTAACGCTTGAGATTGATGTAAACGGATGAATGGGCTTGTCGTATGTGTTTAAAACGACTGTGCTCCCACAACTCATCACCATCTCCAACCTCAACATAGGTGAAGTCATTCTCAAAATAGTAGTCGAGAGCGTACTCATAGACATTTTGATTGTGGGCAAACTCGTCAGAAAGACTGTTGTCACCTCGGTGAACATCACTAAAAAAAATCAGACGCATAGAATTGTCGAGCGGTAAACGCTTGGCATTTTCGTAAGCTTCCATCAAGCGATCCATCGTCTTCATTAGCCACTCCTTTATGTTAGCCTTTTAGCCGCGCCTCAAGTGCCTCATAGCGCTCCATGGCCTCAAGTAACTCCATTTCAGCCAAGTCTTTTTCTGAAACTAAAGCAGTGAGTGCCACATAGTCATTAGAAGCCACTTGCATGTCGTGCTGTATGCGCTCTAAATTGGCCTCGAGGCCAGCCATAATGTCTGGTAACTGATCGTACTCCCTTTGCTCATTAAAGCTTAGGCGGCCTTTGCGAACACCGCCCTCTGATGAAGTGGTTTGACGTTGCTGGGTCTCTGTATTCGAACTCACCTTTGTATCGAGTTTTTTTTCTTGGGTTCTTTTGGCTTCAACCTCTTCTATTTGCTTTTCTCGATAATCCGAGTAATCGCCTACATAGAGGTTTGCACGTTTAGACGCGATGGCAAATATGCGATCACAGGTTCTGTCCATAAAGTACCTATCGTGAGAGACCACAATCACAGCACCAGGAAACTCATCTAGATAGCCTTCTAATACCCCCAGCGTGGTAATATCTAAATCATTTGTTGGCTCATCGAGCACTAAAATATTGGGCTGAGACATTAAGACGCCTAAAAGATAAAGTCTGCGCCGTTCCCCACCAGATAGCTTGCCAATAAACGACCACTGCATATTGCCGTCGAACAAAAATCGTTCTAGCATTTGCGATGCCGTCAGCACGTAGCCACTCTGGGTTTTTGACAACTCGGCAATATCTTTCACATAATCGATTACCCGCACTTGCTCGGGCAGATGGTCTACCTCTTGACGAAAGTAGCCCACGCGAACGGTTTGACCAATGCGAACCTGGCCGCTAAGGGGTGCTAATGCACCAATCATCACCTTGACAAGAGTCGACTTGCCGACGCCATTTGGTCCGACAATGCCAAGGCGGTCGTTTCGCAGCAGCGAATAGCTCAACCCAGATATTAAAGGACTTGATTCATGATAGCCCACTGTCACATCTTCCAAGTCTACGGTAGTCTTCCCTAGGCGCTGTGTGGTCACATCCACTTTGAGTCCGCCAGAGTCGCCACCCTTATCCATACGTTCCTCGAGGGCATAAAAGCGTTGTTTTCTCGCCTCTTGCTTTGTTCGCCGTGCTTCGACCCCCTGTCGCATCCAAGCCAACTCTTGCTGGAAGAGTCGATTGAGCTTAGTCTGTTCTTGAGATTCGAGTCGCAGGCGCTCTTCTTTTGCCTCTAAAAATGAAGTATAGTGACCAGGGTAAGTATAGAGCTTACCTTTATCGATTTCGAAAATACGGTTTACAACCCGGTCTAAAAAGTAGCGATCGTGAGTGATCATCATTAATGCGCCTTTTCTTTGCGCTAAGTAGGTCTCAAGCCATTCGACAGCATCAGCATCCAAATGATTGGTAGGCTCATCTAATAGCAGCAAATCCGCGGGCAACACCAAACACTTGGCCAAGGCAACGCGTTTAAGCATGCCGCCGGAGAGATTGCCCATTAATGCGGATAAGTCCGAAATGCCCAGTTGGAATAAAATGCCCTTTACTTCGCGCTCATAGGCCCAGGCATCCATCTGGGTCATGGTCTCTGTTAGCTTTTCTAGCTCTATGGCATGTTGTTGCGTTTCGGTGGCAGCGAGGGCTGTTTCGTATGCCTTAATCAGCCTGACAATTGGCTCATCGCCTTCGAATATCGCCTCGAGCACGGTCATTTTGGGGTCGAATTCGGGTGCCTGCGCAAGATAAATGACTCGGGCACCTTTTGGAAAAATTAAAGCACCACTTTCTGCTTGCGCTTTCTCTGCCAATATCTTTAAAAAAGTACTCTTCCCTGTGCCGTTCACGCCAATCAAGCCAATGCGATCTTGGTCGGTCCAACTTGCCGAAATTGACGAAAACAAGGGCTTGATTCCATAGGCTTTTGTTAACTGATCTATCTGAAATATCATATTCTGCTCCACCAATTTTCTATTGTTGACTACATCCCATATTGTACCACAGGTCTATACATGTATAAAGGGAACAAGGCCAAGTAAGCACATTTTGCATATACCCCCTCGATTGAGCTAACGCTAAAGCATCTCAAAAAAAGATTGATTTTTGTAAGCATCCCGATTATATTCAACTTATTATAGCAATATCCATATATATTTTAAGGAGCGCATATGTCTACTTTAGAAACCATTACAGCCATTCTCGAAAACGCCATGGGTAAACACAAAAAAAACATTAACCCCAACGACTCACTATTTGATGATCTCAACCTAGATGGTGACACCTTCGATTCCTTTCTTTCAGACATAGAAGAGCACTTCGATATCGTCTTTGAAGAAGATGATATCGATACCTTCGACACCGTAAACGACATTGCTGCATTTATCGACATCAATCAGTAGCTTAAAGCCTCAATCATATTGTAAAAACCGAGCCACATTATTTCTCATGGCTCGGTTTTATTTTTTATCAATATGCTATAACAAGTAATCGACTGCATGAACTGCTCCAACTTTACCATTTTCTTTAAGATAAATACTCGATTGATGCATCTTTGCAATACTCTCTGCGTCTTGCTTAAAGGTAAAAGAGCTTTCTATCGCACCTAAGTATATTGCCCCTACACCAGCTTCATCAAGGCCTATCAACTTCTCCTGACCCGAAGGGTCTACAATCCAAAGCTTGAGTTGTTTGAGAATTGCATCGCCTGCATCGAGCCATCCATTGTTATCTTCATCAAATGCAATCAGGCTATAAAGACCATCGCCCTTACTTGCACCTACAATTTCCTTAGCAGAAGACACTGAACCATTGCCATCTTCGTCGTGGACAAGAATACCCGCATTGGATTTAAATGCATTTACAACTTCCTCAGTGCCATCAAAATCCATATCAATGCGCAGTTTGTGATCCGAAAAATCAAGTCCTTCTCCAGTTAAATCTAAAACTACAGGATCTTTAGGTCTTCCAACCTCAAATGCGCGTTCTTCATAACTGGTAAAGCGTCTCTCATAAGTCACATTGAGAGAAAACTCAATGTGCGAGCCATCATCGAGTCGCACTCTGCCCTCTGAGCTAAACTGCATACGCTCATACTCCTCGTAGTAAGAGCGAGATACAACGCGAAGCCCTTGAAGTGCGTTCTGACCTTGTCTTACCCCCCCGCCTACAGAAACGGAACTCAATGCAAGGCTCTGACTTTGACTTGAGCTAGTTTGAAGCATCTCACCGCGATCGCCCTTGTCGATCTCATCATCCCTTGATACAAACTGAAACTTATACGGCTTTCCAAGCAGTTTGGATAAAAATCTCTCAAGCAATTCAATTTTTCTTTTGTCTTCTTCAGAATAATGCAGCATCATGTCTTGGGGATGCTCCTTTGCCATGGTCATGCCTGCCTCTGAGAGTTCCAACATTCCTGAAAGCTGTTGCTGCATTTGCTGTTGCAGGTCAAGTTGTTTTTCGAGTTTTTCAACCTGTCCTCTAGTTACCTTGACCCCTGAGTCCGAGAGTGTCAAAGTCTCTCTGTGTGCTTTTTTTTCAATGGCATGCTGTTGTTGTTGAATGGCACTATCTACAATTTTCATAACACACCTCCATGCGTTCACAAAGGAATCCTTTCCATGTAATAATATCGGCATGCGTTAGTTTAATTATCAGTATTTGGTGTTATATATCATCATTATGTTAACGAAAAAAGAGCTGAACGCACAAGTTATGTGCTTTCAGCTCTTAAAAAGTCTACTTTAATTAAACATGTCTATAAATCGTGCATTCTGTATTTTTAAGCCTCAAAATTAAGCTTTGCCCACAGAACCGAAGATTTCCATTTTTTCTTTTACTGTTGCTTTGATTGCCTCGTAACCAGGTCCCAATATCTTTCTTGGGTCAAAGCCTTTGCCCTCAAGATCTTTGCCTGCTTCGATGTATTTGCGCGTTGCTGCTGCAAATGACAACTGACATTCAGTATTGACATTGATTTTTGCAACGCCTAAAGCGATGGCATGCTTGATCATGTCTGTAGGAATACCTGTTCCACCGTGGAGTACAAGCGGCATTTCGCCAGTAGCATTCTTTATGCGCTCTAAAGCAGCAAAATCAAGACCTTTCCAGTTTGCAGGATATTTGCCGTGAATATTGCCAATACCAGCTGCCAAGAAGTCGATACCCAAATCTGCAATCATTTTGCACTCGTTAGCATCTGCAATTTCGCCAGCGCCCACAACGCCATCTTCTTCGCCGCCGATAGAACCTACTTCGGCTTCTACAGACACGCCGCGTGCGTGAGCAAGCGCCACGATTTCCTTCGTTTTTTGAACGTTTTCTTCAATCGCATAGTGGGAGCCATCGAACATAACAGATAAGAAACCAGCATCCATAGCCTTTTGAGCACCTTCATAACTGCCGTGATCGAGATGCAGCGCAACTGGAACTGTAATCTTCAGCTCTTCGATCATGCCTTTAACCATGCCCACAATTGTCTTATATCCACCCATATACTTGCCAGCACCTTCTGAAACACCAAGGATTACCGGTGAAGCATTTTCTTGAGCTGTAGTTAATACAGCCTTTGTCCATTCTAAATTGTTGATGTTAAATTGACCAACAGCATATTGACCTTTTACTGCATCTTTGAGCATTTTTTCTGCTGAAACTAACATTTTAATACCTCCGTAGAATAGTCGTTCTGGTTACCCCTTCTTATTATAATCATTCTAATAACATGTGCAACAGGATAACGTTATCTTCTTTTTGTCGCTTTTTTTCAGCCCACATCTAGCTGTCCTATACCCTTGTCTGAGAGACTTAAACGCTCCGATTTATTTCAGACCCTCTTTAAAAGCGTTGGCTATAACTTCTGCTAATTGCTTTTGCATTGCAGCATCACTTAACCAATCGTATTCGAGGGGATTGGGCATAAACCCTGTCTCAATAAGTACTGAGGGCGCCCACGTGCCACGCACGACATAAAAATTATCTTTTTTCGCGCCTCTACTTTTACGAGCCAACAACTGAGTAACCTGTGTCACGAGTGTCGTCGACATTTTTTTTGCGATGGGATCGCTATAATGAGCTGAAAATCCATAAATATTGTCGATGTTCACCTCTGGTCCTATGCTATTCGCATGTATAGAGAGAAATACATCTGGCTTGTATTGATACGAAAGTCTTAAGCGCTGTTGCAAGGTCATGTCGATATCTCGATCTCTTGTCATATAGACCTG
>CALFXQ010000136.1 GCA_937958285.1 uncultured Fusibacter sp.
ATAATCGATTTGTGAGTTAGCAACCTCTATCTTTGTGATAGAATGTTAGTTTCATCTCCATCGGCCAGAAACTGGCTGTAGTTCTCAGATTTGATATAAACCGCAGTGGTTTATATAAAAAATGTTATGGTCTCATAACAAAAAAAAGAAGGGGGAATTACAAGAATGAAAAAGTCACTTGCATTGTTTCTTGTACTCGCTTTGGTCTTTTCTTTCGCAGTAGGTTGCGGACAGAAAACTGAAGAACCAGCAGCAAGTACAGAAGAAACCACAGCAGCACCAGCAGAAGAAGTTTCAACTGAGCCATCAGGTCTATTGACAGTTGGTATTCAAGAAGCTTCAGGCAACTTTAATCCACTTTACTACTCATCAGCATATGATGGCAATGTAGTAGACCTCGTATTCGATAGTTTAGTATCTAGAAACTTCGATGGCGAGTATGAGCCAAATGTAGCTGATAGCTGGGAATTCACAAACGAGAATAAGTCAATCGTTTTCAAACTCAAAAATGACATTACATTCTCAGACGGTACACCACTTACAGCACACGACGTAGTATTCACTTATTTAGTGTTAGCTGACCCATCTTACACTGGCCGTTACAGTTCAGCCATTAAAGATATGGTAAGCTACGATGAGTACTATGCAAAAGAAACTGACAAATTTGAAGGCGTTGTAGCTGTAGATGATTACACAGTTCAATTTAACTTCAAAGAAGCGCTTCGTACAAACTTTGAAAACACAGGTTACTCAATTCTTCCTAAGCACTACTACGGCAAAGATTTCACGCCTGGTAACACAGCTTCTGTAGAAGCGATTACATCTGCACCGATTGGATCAGGTCCTTACGTTGTTGATTCATTCAAAGAAAAAGAACTCGTATACTTAAAGCGTAACGCTGCATACAATCGCGGTGGCTTTATGGTAGCTGAAATCATCCTCAAATTCGTCGACATGACTACAGATATCGTAGAATTGACATCTGGTAACGTCGATTTATTAGCTGGCATGATCGAGCCTAAGAAAATCTCTGAAGCTAGAAATAATGGTTTCTCAATCAATCAATATAACCGTTCTGGATACGGCTATGTTAAGACAAACTGCGAATTTGGTCCTACTGCCGATAAAAAAGTGCGTCAAGCTCTTTTCTATGGCTTTAACACAGCTGAATTTGTCAACAGCTTCTTCTACGATAAAGACACAGATCAAGTATTGGCAACTACACAGTTCCACCCATTCTCGCAAATTTCATGGGCTGTAACACCAGAAGTTCTTTCACAGTTAACAGATTATACGTTTAACCTCGATAAAGCGAAGTCATTACTTGATGAAGCTGGTTGGAAAGTTGGCGCATCTGGATTCCGTGAAAAAGATGGCGAAGTTATGACACTTAACATCGCTGCTATGCCTGAGCATGATATTCTTAACACACTTATCCCTATGTGGGAAAGAGACTGGGGTCAAGGCCTTAACATCAAGTTAAATGTCGCTTACCTCGAGTTCAACACAATTCTCGACTATGTAATCTACAATTCAGATGCAAACGTTAAAAACTGGAGCTTGTTCTTCTTGGCAACTACTATGACTACTCCAGATCCACACACAGTTTACACAACTTTCCACTCTGATTATGTTGGTAGTGGCAAAGACAACACAAGCAGATACAAAAACACAGAAGTTGATAAGTTGTTAGACGAAGCAAAAGCAATTCTCGATGTTGAAGAAGCTAAAGTTAAATACGGCGAAATCCTTAAAATCTTAAGTGACGACGCAGTTATGATGCCTGTTTACGCAAACATCTACTTCGATCTCTATGCACCAAAACTTGTTGATTTCAAAACAAGCTCTTTATACCCTTGGACTGCAGCTATGAAAGATGCAAAAGTTCAAGAGTAAGCGTTTGACAATTGGATAATCATTTAAATCCGTAATAAGTAAAGGCGGTCTTAACAGACCGCCTTTATTTAAATCATACATTTCATTTTTAAGAGGTGAAGGGATGTTACAATATATTTTCATGCGTTTGCTACATTTAAACCCAGTGCTCTTGATCATAACCATTATTTTATACGACCTATT
>CALFXQ010000137.1 GCA_937958285.1 uncultured Fusibacter sp.
ATAATGTTCATCATAGGCGGTGTGGATAGCCCCCACAAAATCGCCACTGCCTATTTATAATCCACTTTATTCCTTGAGGAATGGCAAGCATCTGCGTGTCGATGACTTTGTGGTAGCACTTTATTTTAAACGCTTCGAAAAATTGATGAGTCAATGGCAGCCAAAAGTGATTGTTTCTGTATTTCCAACTGGCGCAGAATTTGCTGCTAGCTACAAAAGCCATACAGATCCCAATGTATTCCTCTGTACGATAATCACCGATGTTGTGGCGAGTTGGGAGTGGATTCATCCGCAAACCGATTGTTACGGTGTACCGACCATGAGTGTTCGCAGTAAAATGTTAGAGAAAAACATACCAGAAGAACAGCTATATGTAATTGGGGTCCCCGTAAAGCGAGAGCATGTGCACTTGAGCGACATTGCTAAGGAGAACAAGAATGCGACACCGAGTGATTTTAAATCATCACGAGCACGCATTTTACTCGTCGGTTCTGCCATGGGTCGCCTGTCGATAACAGATTTATTTCTTGAATTTATCGATGGATGCAATGCGGATTTTGATATTGTCACTGGTAAAGATCATGCACTTTATAACCATTTGACGAATATGACATTGCCTAGAAACGTTGCACTAACGGGTTTTGCTACAGACTTACCCGAGCGAATGCGATTAGCAGACATCATTGTAACAAAGCCTGGTGGTGCCACCTTGTTCGAAGCAATAGAGCACGAATTGCCTCTGATTGCCTTTAGATCATCTGTGGCTCAAGAAGGTCAAAATGCCAAGTTTATTGAAACAGAGGGCATTGGACTGTGCTACCGCTCTGAAATGCAGTTAATAGAGACGCTTCGGGCTATATTAGATAATCCGCACCAGTTGAAACAAATGAAAGCCAATATGCAGACGATTAAAAAGCAAATGGACTTAGATCGTCTTGCAGAGAAAGTCATTATTCAAGTAAATTGTGAACAAACGCATTCTGAAAAAAGCTTAGATAAACCTCTTGTAAAGCGTCGAAAATCTACCATGAACTGGATGGAAAAGGAGTATGTCAATGAAGTCAGAAATCTATCACAAGCTTTTAAAGCGCGTCGAATCTCAAATCGCAAATGAGCGGGATTGGCTTGCAAACTTAAGTAACTGTGCGCAACTTTTTGGAAGACTTGTCCCTGATGTAAACTGGATAGGCTTCTACCTTTTTAGAGAAGGAGAGCTTATCTTAGGTCCTTTTCATGGCAACCCAGCAGTTACGAGAATTCCCCTTGGCAAAGGTGTTTGTGGGACAGCTGCAGAGCAAGGTAGTGCGGTGATTGTTCCAAATGTTCACGAGTTTCCTGGCCATATTGTATGCGATATTATCTCGCAAAGCGAGATTGTCATCCCGTTTTTTGATGGCGATCGCCTTTTAGGTGTTCTCGATGTGGATAGTCCGAGCCTAGGCCGCTTTGATCAACACGATCACGAAGGATTCGAAAAAGTACTTGAGGTTTTGACGCAGGGAACCGATTGGTCGAAGTTTGTTTAGTATATAAAACATTTTCTCTCACATTTATGCAAAAAAGGAGTTTAACAATGTTACTTTCCCATTTAAAGCCCGAACGTGTATTTTACTATTTTGAGAAACTTACCCAAATTCCAAGAGAGTCTGGAAAAGAAGCTGCTGTTGCGCAGTATCTAGAAGATACAGCAAAGAGCCTTGGCTTAGAGGTCGTTAGAGAAGCGTGCAACAATATTATCATAAAAAAACCTGCCGCTCCTGGGTATGAGTCTATTCCCGCCGTTATTTTTCAAGGGCATACCGATATGGTTTGCGTTAAAACAGATGGTTCAAATCACAATTTCGATACAGATCCCATTCAACTTATTCTCGATGGAGATTGGATCTCTACAAAAGACACTACACTAGGTGCCGACAATGGTATCGCCGTGGCGATGACAATGGCGCTTCTCGAAGATTCTGAACTAAAGGCGCCCGAACTGATCGCGCTTTTCACTGTCGCCGAAGAAACGGGCATGGACGGCGCTATCGCATTAAATCCAGAATTGGTCAAAGGTGGCACGCTAATCAATCTCGATTCTGAGGAGGAAGGGGTACTTCTTGCCTCTAATGCAGGTGGTGCAAATTTAGATGTCATTTTACCCGTAAAGTGGGTTTCAATTGATCTTCCAAAAGCTTATGCAATTACGATTAAAGGTCTTAAAGGTGGCCATAGTGGCATAGAAATTGACAAAAATCGCGCCAACGCCATTAAGTTATTGGGCAGGTTACTCGAGCTTATCGACATCGAGAAGTTGGCAATTTTGCATGCAGAGGGCGGCGAGAAGATGAATGCCATTGCAAAGCGCGCTTCCATTCATTTAGCAACTAATGTCGACGTTAAGCAAATGCACCAAGCGCTAGAGCCGATAGAAAGCATGTTCAAAGCTGAGTTTGCAGTATCTGATCCAGACCTTTCCATTGAATTTTCAGAAATTGCCACATCCAAATTAGCTTGGTCGGACGATACTTTACATGGCTTTGTTACATTGTCTAGACTTTTACCTCAGGGTGTACAGACAATGTCATCGAGTATCACAGGTTTGGTCGAGAGCTCGAACAACATTGGCGTACTTGTTGCCAACCATGCTACCATAAGATTTGTCAACGCACTACGCTCATCTGTTGCGAGCTTAAAAGAGGAGATGGTCAATAGAATTGCTCTGATTGCAAGCCTTGTGGATGCCGACCATAAACGCTATGCCGATTATCCGGAATGGCCTTATCGTTTAAATTCGCCAATAAGAGATTTAATGGTTAAAACCTATGCAGATCTTTACGGCAAGGAGATGCAAGTACATGCCATACATGCCGGTCTTGAATGTGGCCTGCTAAGTGAAAAACTTGGCGATATGGATATGATTAGCCTTGGGCCCAATATGCACGATGTGCACACGCCATTTGAGAGGGTCAGCATTAGTTCTGTTGCTAACGTCTACCAGTTTATTGAGGAAATTTTAAAGCGAATGATTTAATCTGATGTTATGTTAGCTTTTAGCGGTGTTGTTCTTTTACACCGCTGTTACAAGTATTGCAAAAACTAAATACCCATTATTATAACAACACAGTAGCGTTTGCTTGACATAAAATTAAGCAAACGCTATACTTATTGTAAATGATAATCAATTACAATAAGTGCGTAAGGGGGGTGTCTATGGATAATGTTTTATGCCAGTATTGTGACCGTAGTTGTTTTAAACACTATTCAGAAGAGCTCTTTCTGCGCTGGCTTGTCGATGTTTTAGGACCAGTACTTTCTGGTGTTAAACCCTCTGAGGTACTCAGTTTTAAGAATTGTGATACGCATTCCCAAGAGAAAGTAGCCACAATCAAACAGTATCTATCGAGTTTGCCAACTTTAGGTTGTCGCATGCACGCCATTGCGGATGGCAGTACGAAGGTACTTTTCTTTCACCGCGAGGCCTTAGAGAGACAACTTAACCAAAAGGTTGTGCGTGAGTTTATTGCAGGCGAGGGCTATTCGGTCTGTTGGGATTTAGATGGGTGCATTACAGAACTACTTAGTCGCTTTGAAAACAGACAGATGCCCCATGAAATTGGCGTGTTCTTGGGATATCCATTGAAGGATGTTTTAGGCTTTATAGGTAAAGCGAAACTCGTGTACAAAAAGACTCAAGGCTGGCAAGTATATGGCGATCCCACATTGTCGGATAAGGTATACAATCAGTTTATGCAAGCTCGCGCCGATGTAAGAAGACGAT
Organism: uncultured Fusibacter sp.; assembly: GCA_937958285.1. Lineage (GTDB taxonomy): Bacteria > Bacillota > Clostridia > Peptostreptococcales > Acidaminobacteraceae > QQWI01. Next base: position 3,761 of record CALFXQ010000137.1, read on the forward strand.
TGCAGTGTGAAAGCCCCTTTGAAATACTAACGTGTGCTTAAAAATTGTGACATTGTCTAATAATTACAAAGTGGCGATAAAAATAGTTCTATTTTCTTGTTTCTTATAACGTGCTTTGTAGTTAAGTTCTATATGGTCTATAGCCGATTAGGATTATAATAAATTCACAACGAAATCAGAGTCATTTTGCACCCCACTGACAACCTCCT
>CALFXQ010000138.1 GCA_937958285.1 uncultured Fusibacter sp.
AGCCTGATGTAAACAGACAGGGTCTATTTTCTCTTGTGGGTCGAGCCATATGCGAACTGGCAAACGCATTTTTTGAGGTAGATAATGCTCAATCATCTGAATCCTCCTCGCGAATAATAGATACTGCCAGTATTCGCACCAGTGAAAAATTCCGTATTTTGCGCTTTTCTAAGTCAAGGGCTGTCAGTAAGCCTTCTTTTATGGTGCGAGGCTCCAAAATGCGCAGTTGTGTCATTTGATCTTTTAAATAGATAATCTTTACCTTGCGCCCTTGATCGATGGCAATTTGCAATGATTTTTCAATCACTTAACTATTCCTCTAACTCTGCCTTTGGAACAAAGATTACTTCCACCGAGTCGATTGCCACTTCGTGGCCTGTAAAGTGCCCGAAGCTATGCATCCAAATTTTGATGTATTCACCGGTCATGGGCGACGTTGTAATCGTGTATTCTCTACCGTTGAGGCTGTAAATCACATCTCCCGTCACCAAATTCATAGTGATTTCTTCGGTAATCCACGTGTCAAACTCAGGTTCTATTAATAAGTAGTTGCCATTGTCTTGCCAACCTGGTGTAAGGAGTCTGAAAGTGGATTCGCCTGGTCTCATCGCATTCTGATATGTGCCATTGGCATATTCCACCAAAAGTAGCGCATTGCCAAAGGGCATCGCCGCTTGTGCATCGGGTCTGAGCCGTTCGTTATTTGTCTCGAATATTGCCATGCCACCTGCAAAGTACTTTTCGCCCGGGCTAATTTTTGCGCGCCTTTTGATCTTAAGTACCTCAAATCCCTTTACGGGAAAGGCTTTCGTCACGAGATATGGTCCTTTGTCTGCTACAGTCACTGGTAGTTTAGCCACGCCGTCTTCTATAAAGACCGCACTATAGGCTGAATTATGGGTTCCCCATTCTCCAACAAACCAGTTTTCTCTCTCTATGGTGTTAAAGGACTCATAAAAACTTTGATTGTCTGCTTGTTTGTCGAATCGACCCTTAAATGAACTATAAAATAGAAAGTATGCACCAATCACAAAGATAAAGAAAATCAGAATTTTTTTCACAAGTTGACCTCGATTATACGCATAGAAACAATAGGAGGCACTTTATAAGAATCCTAAAAATGCCATAGGCAACAACGACAATACCATTAGTGCCACCATGATTAACGCCACTACCTTAACCCATTTTTTTTGTTGCATCACATTCACCTCGTATATTTTTATTTTCACAACTTATTATACCAAAAAAATAGGTCTCTGAACCCAAAAGTCCAGAGACATTATCACTTTTATTGCTTTTTATTAGTCGATGCTAAAGTTACATTGACTTGGTGCGGTTGCCTTTGGAAAATCCACCGTGCCAATTAACTCGCGCCAACTGTTGATCCCCTTGGCGCGCATCCACATTGTGATACCCGCTAAAACCTCTTCGGTAACTGTTGGATTTACAAAATTGGCTGTGCCAATAGAGATGGCACTTGCGCCTGCTAAGGCAAATTCGATGGCATCTTTGTAATTAGAAATTCCGCCCATGCCAAGCACGGGAATCTTGACCACACTTGCAGCCTCATAAACCATGCGAACTGCGACCGGCTTAACGGCAGGACCACTGAGACCACCAATACCGCGGGCCAAAATTGGCTTTCTGCTGTCAATGTCAATCACCATACCCTGCAGGGTATTGATCATCGACAGACAGTCTGCACCACCAGCTTCCGCTGCTAGAGCGATTTCTTTAATGTCTTTAACATTGGGCGACAGCTTTACCATCAGGTGATGTCCTGTATTTTCTCTAACTGCTTTTGTGACTTTATACACCATTTCAGGGTCTGTACCGAAAGCCAATCCACCAGCTTTGACGTTAGGACATGATATATTCAGCTCGAGAGAATGTATGCCCTTTACCGAAGTCTTTTCGGCGATGAGGCAGTACTCTTCGAGATTTGTTCCATTGATATTCGCAATGACTTTTGTATTAAATTGACTTAACCATGGCAAATCCTCTCGTAGAAAGTGTTCGACACCTGGATTTTGAAGTCCTACGGAATTGAGCATCCCCATAGGTGTTTCAGCAACACGCGGGCTGTCATTGCCAAGGCGGGGCAAGAGCGTTAAGCCCTTGACCATTATGCCGCCAATATTGTTTAGGTCTACATATTCACCATACTCGCGACCAAAGCCAAAAGTACCTGATGCAACCGTTATTGGATTGTGCAGGATTAGACCATTTAAGTCTACAGACAGATCCATTGATGTATTTTTATTTTCAGACATCGAAAACTACCTCCGAAGCATAGAATACAGGGCCGTCTTTGCAGACTCTTTGATGCCAATAACCTTCGGGTCGCGTTGCATCTTTGATTTTACATGTGCAAACCATACAAGCGCCAATGCCACAGGCCATGCGCTCCTCCATTAAAAGTTGTGCTTCAACACCTTTAGCGAGGGCGATTTGAGCGACTTTCTCGATGAGAATATGGGGGCCACACACAAAGACCTGATCGTATTTATCTCGGTCTAATGCTTGTGTTACTAAATCTGTCACATAGCCTTTATAGTCGCCAAGGCCCGCTTCTGATGCTACTAAAAGGGTATCTGCCGTGTGTGAAAACCGCTCTAGTAAGTATGGGGCTTCTCTAAAACCAAGGCGCACATCAACAAGTGTTTGAGCTGAGGTCTGGGCTTTAATTGCCTCAGAAAGTACAGATTGTGGGGGCACTCCGATGCCACCTCCTACAACAAGTACGCGCTTCCAGGTGGGGTCTATATGGTAGGTGTTGCCAAGCGGTCCTTGAACATCCACAATGGCACCTGGTTTCAAAGTCGCCATGCGCGATGTGCCTTCGCCCTTTATGATAATTGTAAAATCGAAGGTATTCTCGTCGAATCGACTAATGCTGATAGGTCTTCTCAAATAAGGGAATTCTGAACTCTTTAAATTGAAAAATTGGCTTGGCCCAATGGGTTCCATGGCTTCAGGCTTTTTAAGGGTCAAAGTGAACACCTGTTCATTGAGATGTGTGACCGAGAGCACCTTACAGGGATATGTTTTTTTCATGTTATACCTCTGGATTCTATAGATGGGGCGCTTATTTATACCACTTGCCCACTGCTTTTAGGCTGCTATTAATGTCGTTTTTCATGGTTTCGATGGCTTGCTGAGCTGCGATTTGATAATCGTCACTGTATTGCTTTTCTTCAAAGGCAAATGTAATGCCTCTTGAGGAATTAACAATTGCACCTAGGCCATTGTCGTCGAAACAACCCACAATATCTTTGCCCGTACCTCCTTGTGCCCCGTATCCTGGCACTAGAAAATAAGTTGACTTTAAGCTTTTTCGCAGTGCTATGCCTTGTTCTGGATAGGTCGCACCAACAACTGCGCCCATATTAGAATAGCCATAACTGCCAGTGCGCACAGAAGATAGTTTTTCGACGATTTGGGCCACCTTCTCATACAGTGTCACACCATCAATTTGTAAATCTTGTAACTCACCTGAACTCTTATTGGATGTTTTTACTAGAACAAAGATGCCTTTATCATTTGCATCCATATTGGTGGCAAACTCGTTTAGGCAATCTGTACCAAGGTATGGATTCACAGTGAGATAGTCGGAAGAGAATGCCTCGTATGCCATTCCCCAGACATCTGTTGTTCCTAAAAATGCATCAGCATAGGCTTTTGATGTGGTGCCAATATCGCCTCGCTTGGCATCTGCAACCACGATTAAACCTTGCTTTTTCGCGTATTCACAGGTTTTGTGATAGGCGACAAGTCCAGGTATACCCAATGCCTCGTAGAAGGCAATTTGCGGCTTTACTGCTGGCACTATGGAAACTGCAGCATCGATTAAACCTTTATTAAAAAGCCATATTGCCTCAGCCATCGCTTCAACGGGATTTTCAAATTGCCTTTTGGCCACTTCGACAATAGAAGCGGGAATTTGATTGGGCCTAGGGTCGAGCCCCATTACAATTGGCGACTCCTTTTCAATAATTGCCGAAATAAGACGGTTGACTAGCATAATAATCTCCTTTTCAGTTTTAATTCCAAGATAAGCACTATGATAACCCAAGGTTAGGACTTTGGTACACCATTTTGCCTAAGTGCCATGTCGCCAGCACATCACCACTATATGAATACCCTTCAAAAGGCGTGTTTTTCCCTTTAGAAACCATATATTCGTTGTTGTGTTGCATCACTTTGTTTGGGTCGAACAGTACCATCTCCGCGAGTTGGCCTTCTTCTATAGTTGGCATTGGCAAATTTAGAATTCGCCTCGGAGCAAGGCACATTTTTTGCGCCAACTCAAGCCAAGTGAGTTTACCCGTTTTCACGAAATGCGAATAGGTAAGTCCAAGAGACAGCTCTACGCCTGAAATACCAAAAGGTGCAGCGTAAATATCCTTTGCTTTTTCATCTAGGCTGTGGGGTGCGTGATCTGTGGCAATTACCCCAATGACACCTTCGATGACACCCGCTTCAACAGCCTGCCTGTGATACTCCGACCTAAGGGGTGGATTGACCTTAGCAAGGGTTCCAACTACCTCTACCATCTGATCTGTCAATATAAAGTGATGTGGACCAGCCTCTGCTGTCACCGGCAAGCCCTCTTCTTGGGCTTCTCTCACATAGTCAATGGCTTCTTTTGTAGAGATATGTGCGATATGAAGTCTTGCACCTGTTTTTTTGGCCAGTTCTATATCACGCTTGACGATACGATATTCCGCCTCTGCCGGTATACCCTTAATGTCGAGGGTTAATGAGACCTCACCTTCGTGAATTGCCCCACCTTTGACCATATCGTGATCTTCAGCATGAGAAATTAACACCACATCGCGCTTAGCAATCATCTCCATGGCCTCAATCATAAGCGCCTCCGACATAGTCGTCTTGCCATCATCGGTTATTGCCACGATGCCTTGGTCGATCATCTCTTCAATTTCAGACAACGCCATTCCCTGTAGTCCCTTTGTAATACTACCCGTCAAAGCTACTTGAACGAGGGCTTTCTCTAAAATGCGCCCCTGAATGTCAGCGACGATCTCAACACTTTCTACCGTTGGGTAAGTGTTTGGCATTGCAAGTACTCCCGTAACACCACCTCGTGCAGCAGCTAAAGTGCCTGTGAAAAGGTCTTCTTTGTATTCATAGCCTGGTTCTCGCAAGTGAACATGCATGTCGAAAATCCCGGGCATAAGAACGAGTGATTGAGCATCGACGACTCGCTCATCGCCTGTTTCTTCGATTGTGTTTGCCGGTGCAATATGAACGATTCTTCCCTCTCGAATGAGAACGTCCTTTTGCGCATCTATAATTAGACTTGGTTCTACCAGCCTTACTGCTCTTAACAATATGCTCATCAGAGCCTCCTTCACATAAGGAAAGCCCAATGTCGCGTGACATATGGGCTCAGACTTATTCGTATTTTGTGATTTCATCGCAAAAGCTACAAACGTACTCGAGTTGCTTCTTGTTGTACAAAGTGAAAACAGGCTCTACATAACCGTCGAAGTGCGAAATGCAGCGCGGGTTTTTACATTGAATGTATCCCTTGAGCTTTTCTGGAATAGCAACAGGTTGTTTCTCGTGAAGTTTGCCATCTTTTATAATATTCACAGTAATCTTTTCGTCAATTAAACCTAAAACCGTTAAATCTACATCGAAGGTGTTTTCGATTTTTATAATATCTTTCTTTCCCATAAACTCACTGTCCACATTCATAACTAAAACTACTGGGTAATCGAACTTCTCGTGAATTAACTTGTTAAACACCTTTAGACCAAGTCCAGCGCGAATGTGATCGAGAACTATGCCATTGGCAATCCCTTTAACCTCTAACATCTGCATCCACCCCCAAAAGTTTTGTAATTAAAGCCATCCGCACATAAACGCCCATTTTAGACTGATCGAAGTATACAGCGCGTTTATCGTCGTCTACTTCGTAAGTAATTTCGTTTACCCTAGGAAGTGGGTGGAGAATAATCATATCGTCTTTGGCTTTTTCTATGCTCTTTAGAGTCAGTATATATGAGTTCTTCAGTTTTAAATAGTCCTCTTCGTTAAAGAAGCGCTCTTTTTGAATGCGCGTACAATACAAAATATCAATTTGCTCGACTACGTCTTCTAAGTAACGCACCTCTTCAATTACTAAATGTGGGTACTTGTCCATCAACTGTCGCTTAAGTGACGATGGCAGTTTTAGTTCTTCTGGTGAAATTAGGATAAACTTCTTTGTATTGAATCGTGCAAGGGTCTTGATAAGCGAGTGGACAGTACGGCCATACTTGAGGTCGCCTTGGAAGGCGACGACATGATTCTCTAGGGTACCTTTATATTTTTTAATTGTGATTAAGTCTGTCAATGTCTGAGTTGGATGCTGGTGGCCGCCATCTCCAGCATTGATAATTGGAATTTCTGCATAATGAGAAGCCAAAAGTGGCGCACCCTCTTTTGGGTGTCTCATTACCGCAATATCTGCATAATATGAAATCACTCTAATTGTATCTGCCAATGATTCACCCTTCTTATCGGATGTAGAACTTGGATCGGCAAAACCGATAATGTTGCCTCCTAATCGGAGCATCGCCGAATCGAAGCTGAATTTTGTGCGTGTGCTTGGCTCATAAAAGAGCGATGCCAAAATTTTGCCCTCGCACATCTTGCTATAGGCCGATGGGTTGTTGTACATCTTGAGGCCTAGATCGACAAGTGCTTCCATTTCCTCATTTGTTAAATCCCCTGGTTCGATAAGATGTCTAATCGCTTCCATAAAACTCCTCCTTTTGATCTCGCTGAATCATTTTAAAGGCAATAAAAAAACCTTCTATGCACATGCAAAGAAGGTCATTGGCTATACCATGATCTTATTTCGAACGCGTGCACCTTGGCCACCTCTCGGGTGGTCTTAAAGGCTGATGTAATTTTTAACATCATAACACGTCCGTCTGTCAGATACAAGTACATAAATTTTATTTAATATCTTAGTTTTGTAGCCCTTTTTAGATGAACATTTTTCTATGCCTAATGCCCATGTATCCCAGAAATGCCGCTGAGGCCATCATAATCATCGCGCCTACATTCAGCGTTGTCATGAGTCCCTCTGTAAATGGGACGGATAAACCAAAGGATTCTGCTTGCTTGGCAATATAATCCATATAACCCTGATCGATAGCTAATAATATATTCTTAAAGTGCAATGTGCCGACCATAAGTGCTAGTGGAGACATTGCTCCGCCTGTGATGAGTCCGTTGAGAGTGCGTTTTTTCATACCGCGCAGCCCCATAAAAGTCGGTACGACCATAATGAGAGGCAAGACAAAACCAAAATATTGCGGTGTGATGATATAAAAAAACATCGTGG
>CALFXQ010000139.1 GCA_937958285.1 uncultured Fusibacter sp.
GGTGGCTCGAACAATTTAGTGTTCATTTAGGGTAGAAGGGGTATAAATGAATCAGTGACTGTCACTTTGCTAGGGGGTTTTAAATGAAGAAATTAATGAGTATGCTACTGGTCCTTGCGCTCATATGTAACACCTTATATGCGGCGAACGCATCCATTTCAGTTTCTACAACGCATTGGTCGTACAACGCGCTTACTAGTGCTGTAGATAATGGCATTATGAGCGGTGATACGAATACGCTAAGGCCGAATGAAGCGCTCAAAAGAGCAGAAATGGTTGCAATGATTGTAAATGCAACGGGCCTTGGCTTGCTAAAACCTGCCGAAATGAAGCCGTTTCTAGCAGACATCAGCGCCTATAAAGATGTTTCTACTAAAGATTGGTTTTACAATCAAATCGCAATGGCTGTAAAGCTTAAGCTCACCACAGGCGTGAGCCCATCGACAATGTCGCCCTCCGGCGTGGTGACTCGGGAACAAGCATTTACAATTTTAAGCCATTTTATGGCGCTCAATACCGCAAATGTGGATACCTCTATTTTGGCCAAGTTTGCCGATCATAATCGCGTCTCAGCTTGGGCTAGGCCATCACTTGCGGCCATGGTTACCGCGGGCTATGTATCGGGTTCTGGGAGCAAACTAAGCTCTGCAAGCTACTTAAAGCCGTCAGATGCCATGACGCGCCAAGAATTTGCCCAGCTTATGTACAACCTCTTTCAGAGAAACTATATTAAGAATAAAGCTGAGGCAAGCCAACTCAATAATAGAACCATCAATGGGAATGTAATTGTATCTGCACAAGAAGTGACACTCTCTAATGTCACCGTGAATGGCGATGTGATTGTGGCGGATGGCGTGGCCAATGGCAATGTGACCTTCGATCATGTGGTGATTAACGGACGCTTAATTGTGCGTGGTGGTGGCGCCAACAGTATCTATTTAAAGGAATCAACGGCAAAAAATATTATTATTAGCAAGCTTGCCGATGGTGGCATTCGCTTACATGCAGATGATGGTTCCGAAGTGCCATTTATAGAAATTCAAGATGGTAAAGACACCATCATTATTGATTGTGACGTCGAAAACTTGACCATAGCGGCAGATAACCAAGAGGTGATGGTGAATAAAGCCGTCGAAAATATCCGCTTATCGGGTGACAAAGTGCATCTTTTAGGAGCGGGCAGCATTGGCACTGTGACCTTAGAAAAAGGAGTAAACCAAGTTGCCATCGATACGGCAAATACGCAGATTGTTAATCAAACGGGCAATGTAGTAAACCTCACTAATCAGAACAATCAACCCGTTGCTATTTCGGCATCGCCATCGAGAGTGGGCATTAACCTTCCAAGAACAATAGAAACCAATGTGCCAGATGGCTCAAAGCCTTCGGAGGCTTTACCTGTGCCAATTGTGCAATATGTGGTGAAATTACACGGCAATGGTGGCACAGTGGTAGATTCTGTACTGCTCAATGCAGGTGCATCTTTAGGTGATCTTCCTGTGCCTAAAAAAGACAATGCGATCTTTGTTGGCTGGTATACAGATAGTGGCCTAACAGAAAATGCTATTTCTAAAGATACTCAGATCACTGCAAATATGGATGTGTATGCCGCTTATATCACCAGCGAATTAACACCCGCTAGCAATGTTCAAACTGTCACAAGTGTGATGGATGTCGCTGTGAACCACGCAGTCACTATTTTGTCTTCAGAAACTTCCATGACTGCAGCCGATGTAAAGGCGGCAATAATCCTAGAGACCTTATCGGAGGAGGCATCGGAGTTTGGTGGCATTTCGGTATCGGGCAGCGGCGGAACCTATACGCTCACGGCAACAAATGGCTACACCACAGGTGGCTCTTATTCGCTTAAGTTAAATCATCAGGCACTGCGCTTTCAAGGCGAAGCCCAGGGCATTCGCACCTATAATCTCAGTGTGGTAAAGGCAGAACCGGTACTCAATCTTCAGCTCAATAGCAATATTCAATTTATTCCAGCAAGTGCCATTAGCGATGTGACCCAAAACGGGCAGGCGGTGAACAATATTTTCGCACCGCTCTACGAGGTGGGCAAAGATCAGCCCGAACAGGAACTGTATGGCACATTTAAATACCTAGGCTCTGAAACACTAAGGGTTGGCAATCAAGTGGCAATTTACTTAGGAACCGCGCCAAATGCGCGTATTGCCAATACCGATTACACAGATCAGCCCATTAGTTATGTGACCATTACCAATATTAATGGCCAAATTATCAGCTATGGCAATACGGATCCCTCAGAGATTATCTTTACCCCCGATGTACTCCCGGTGAATTTGAACGATGACTTAGATCGCAGTACTACCAATGCCAGTATCACTTTAGATGTGAGTAAACTCTCATTTACAGGCGATGCATTCGCTGAAATTGGCCTTACTGAAGAAACAACAGTAGATGTGGGCGACTTTTTCGCCTTTTATACTGGCGCGTGGGATAACGATCAAAATTCCGGAGCCGTGACCTATGCAAAGATAACAAGCGTCGCGCGGGTGGGCACTTATTTTATCGTGCAATACATCGGTACCACCCAGTCGGAAGTGTTTTCTAGCATGGATATGGCAGCATCTTCAGAATTATCCTACGATCAGATCGAAACCACCGTGGGCATTGCCCAAATGGAACAAGAAATTCAGCAACAGGTGGTCAAAAGTGGCTTTAGCGATGCGGCTTCAGAATTCTTAGTGGCCCTTGCCACCCTCGACGAAGAAACGCGCAATCGGGTGACCAACGAGCTCGGCATTAAAAACTTCTCAATAGAGAAAGTCGATAAGTCCGCCTTGTTAAAACCTGCATCTGGCCCAAATGTAACGGTCAAGGTAAAACTCAGCAGAACACTCCAACACTTTGATGGCAAAGGCCTGCGAAGCGAAATAACAGTCTCTACCGCCATCGAACTGGGCGACGATATGTCATTGACCATTAAAGGTACTTTTGTTGAAGAGATTAAAGTAAAACTCAATATTGATAGCGATACCGAGTGGGAATGGAAGGGCATTATCCCCTATATCGACGATTACAAAGTCACGGCAAAGCTTGATCTTTATAACTATACGTATCTAGCCCTCGATATGGTGCTAAAATCGGAGAGCAGCGACGGTTGGTCCGATGAGTTTAACGTCACCGACACCATCGAAGATTTAAAGGAAAAGACCAGCAAAATCGAAGCAAACGATGAAGTGCGCGAGTTTTATGAGCTTTACCAGAAGATGATGGCAGAGGAGCACGATTACTTTGAACTCTTCGACGTCAATATTGGTGAGTTTTCTGGCGGCATAGACCCTCTACACATCCTCGCTTATGGCGTCAATGTAGATTTTGTAGTCTCCCTCGATGCCAATGTGGCCTTAGGTAGCGAGTTTAGCTACGAAAAGGGCACGCGCTACATTTTTAAGCTCAAGGTGAAAAGTAAAAGCACATCGAGCAAAGAAGTGGTTTTAAAAGATGAGGAGTACCGCTTTAATGTATATGCCATGGGTGAGTTAGGGGTGAGAGCGGGTATTAAGCTCACACTTCAAGTTGGCTTTGTGGATGTTAAATCGAATTCTGTGGGCATTGCCACAGAGGTCGGCGCCTACTGGAAAATATGGGGGTTTGTGAATTATCAGCTCAGCCATATGAACGATGTAACAACCACAAAGGCCAGTGGTGCAAGCTTGATGGAAATAGGCATTTACCTGACGACCAAATTTATTGCACAAATTGGTGATGGCAAAATTGCCTATAATAAGACCCTTTCCTCAAATTCTTGGCCGCTTTGGAATTCGGGATCTCAGTACTTTATCTACGATTTTAAGTATACGTTGAACCCGAGTAACGACGATATTTTCTTCAAGGGGCTCT
>CALFXQ010000140.1 GCA_937958285.1 uncultured Fusibacter sp.
AATCATTGAGAGGGTGTTTACAAATGGGTATAAACTGCTTATAGAAAGGATGGAGCATATACCATGAATAACACCTCAAAGAGCAACTCAAATCTAGAACCCGTTATCGCCATTCAGAATCTCACAAAGTACTATGGCAAAGCGAGGGGGATTATCGATGTCTCCTTCGATGTGATGCCTGGTGAGATTTTTGGCTTTATCGGACCTAATGGCGCAGGCAAATCTACAACCATACGCACCTTACTGGGTCTTATTTATCCTACAAGCGGCAGTGCGCAACTATTTGGTCAAGATGCCATTAAAGAAGGCCACAAGTTGAGACGCCATGTGGGCTATCTGCCTTCAGAAGTCTTTTATTACGATCACATGAAAGTCATCGACCTGCTCAAGTATTCTGCATCATTTTATGGTTCTGTTGATATGCCAAGAATCAAGATGTTGGCAGAAACCCTCGATTTAGATCTCTCTAGAAAAATCGACGATTTAAGCTTTGGCAACAAGAAGAAAGTGGGCATTGTACAGGGACTATTGCACCGCCCTAAACTAATTGTTCTCGATGAGCCCACCAGTGGTCTCGACCCACTTATGCAACAGAAATTCTTCGCGCTTTTGGCCAAGGAGAACGAAGCAGGTGCCACGGTTTTAATGTCCTCGCATATCTTGAGCGAAGTGCAGAAGTTGTGTTCGAGAGTGGCAATCATCAAAGAAGGGCGAATCCTTCGTATCGAAGATATTGCAACCCTTAGAGCCACTGCATATAAAAAAGTGGCCATACAGCCAAAAGACACGATAAACATGGCAGATGTGAAGCAACTACCCGATGGCACTACACATATTCAAATCCTAGGCAATCTTCAGGGTATTAGCAACACCCACGTTTCAGCCCTCGGCGAGGTGAGCTTCCTCTATAAAGGCGAGATCAATGCACTTCTCAGTCAACTCAGCCACTTGCAACTAGACAATGCCATTATTGAAGAGCCTGACCTCGAAGAGATCTTCCTCCATTACTACACAAAGGAGGTCTGAGATGACTGAATCAAAATCGGCACAAAGTAAGCTTTTTAGTTGGCCTATCTTTATACAAGAACTGCGCATGCACCGCGTGGATACCGTCAGTT
>CALFXQ010000141.1 GCA_937958285.1 uncultured Fusibacter sp.
GTCTTGATTACAAGGGAAACTTTTATCTTCCTTTTAGTAAGGTATTTGCACTAGATTACAAGTGTAATTATGCTGTAGGACAACCTTTGGAAGAACTAGAAGATAGTGCCTCTGGCAATATTGATGGTAGTATTAGCGCATCATTTACGGGCCTAATCTCCACAAGAAGCGCAAAGAAAATGGCTGAAGACAAGGCTGTTGAAGCAATTATTAACCATATGGAAAAAACATTAAAGGAAAGTAAGTGATACCATTTAAAATACAGACAATAGCATAAAAGGTGGGTAAAGAGATATGAGCACGATTAAAAGAATTGCTAAGAGCAATGAATCAGACATCAATATCCCAAATGAACCCTTTAGTTTATGGGGAAAGATGGTTCCACTATTCGATGGTGAAAAATGGTCGTATAGAATAGAAAAATTCGAAGAGCATGTTATAAAAGACATGAAATTCCCCGATGAGCATTATCAATTTGATGACATGAAAAGTGAATGCTTCTTTGTCGGTGCTTATAATGATTGTAATCAGTGCATTGGACTTGCCCTTTATAGGCATGACCGTTTTAAATACTTGTATTTAGATGACCTTAAGATTTCAAAGGCATATCGAGGTTTTGGCATTGGTAAACAACTCCTCGATGAAGGCATAAAAATCGCCTGTGAAAATGGCTACATAGGCCTTTATACCATTGGTCAGGATAACAATCTCTCGGCATGCTTATTCTACATGAAGTCTGGATTCAATATTGGCGGATATAACACCCATATCTATGGCGGCACGAGTCAAGCAGATAAAGGCAATATTTACTTCTATTTAGATGCAATTTGAGGAGGTTTGAATGACTTACATAACTCTTAATTCATCCAATATTGGCAAGGAGCATATTGAAAATGGTTATGTTTTTCGTAGACTCAATGAACGCGCGAAGGTCTTTATTGAGTATGGACCTGCAGAAAATGCATGGGTACCTGTTACGGCACCTCATTATTATGTTTTAGGATGCTTTTGGGTCTCTGGGCAGTACAAAGACAAGGGCCACGGTAAGGCCTTGTTGCAAGATGTTATTGACGATGCTAAGGCGAAGGGGTTACATGGCCTCGTTACCATTGTCGGTGCCAAGAAATTTCATTTTATGAGCGACACCAAATGGTTACTTAAGCAAGGCTTTAAAGTGTGTGTATGGATAGTCGTTTCGACAAAATTACTGGTGCTGTGAGGACCACAAATGGCGGATGAAAAGGGCATTACCCAATACTTTGGCGCAAATTTAGCAGAGCTGCTCTCTAACAAAATCCTCGAAATCTATCCGGACTTTAATCCTCATGACTACGTCCGTGCAATCCGTCTCAGCTGTGAACCCCTTGGTTACACCCAAAGAATTGAACTGCATGCAGACCAGTTACACCATTTCTTGCCTAATGATTATCCCAAGGCTATAGAAATCCTCATTGGCCTCTTAGGTGAGGAAAATCCGAACGAGACGGGCATGTTCACAGTCTTTTATTGGATAATGCCCATCGGAAAGTTTGTTGAGAAGTATGGCTTACAAGACTTCGAACTGTCCATGTATGCCATCGAAGAAATCACCAAGCGAAACACCGGCGAGTATGCCATAAGACCCTTTATTCGACAGTTTCCAATCGAAACCCTGCAAAGAATAGCCCTTTGGGCGAAGTCAGACAACTTTCACCTCAGACGTTTAGCCTGCGAAGGCTTAAGACCGAAACTGCCATGGGCGACAAAATTAGATACCTTTATACAAAATCCACAACCTGTATTCGACATACTTGAAATGCTCAAAGAAGACCAGGTGATGTTTGTTAAAAAGTCTGTGGCAAACCATCTCACCGATTGGCTAAAAGTCAACAAAGAACCCGCTGTCGAGTTAATTAACACATGGCGCCTCTCCGACAACAAAGACACCCAGTGGATTGTTAAGCGCGCCACGCGAAAATTCACCCTATAAAAGGCGGGCACAGCAAATGGACATTCAAAAGCTAAATCGCATTTACGATGCTCACTGTAACCCTGCACCCTTTGAAAATAGTAGAACCCAACAGGATTTCTGGGACAATCCACACATTTCAAAAATGATGCTTCTGGCCCATCTAAATCCGAATTGGGATGCGGCTAGCCGTAAACCAGAAACCATAGAAGCCACCTGCCAGTACATCTTTAAGGCACTTAACCTTGTGAATGGCGAAGCCATTCTCGACTTAGGATGTGGCCCAGGTCTCTATTGCCAACGCTTTTACAATCAGGGACTAAGCGTTACGGGTGTGGATTATTCCAGACGGTCACTTGATTATGCGGTAGAGCAGGCAGAGCGCCAGGGTCAGCACATTAGCTACCACTATATGAACTATCTAGAAATCGACTTTGAGTCTGAATTTGATGTAGCGACCTTAATTTACTGCGATTTTGGGGTTTTGTCTGATCTAGATCGGGTTTTGATGCTAAAAAAAATCCACCAGAGTCTACGCCCTGGCGGCTATTTTGTGTTCGATGTTTGGTCTACCGCATACACAGAGTTAACTGCTAAGTACAAAAGTTGGAAAATCCACGAAAAGCAAGGGTTTTGGAAGCCTACGCCACATCTAGAGCTGATTTATAAGCACTATGACGAAGAACGGGCTTTATCGCTAGAGCAACATATTGTGGTTGAAAGTGACGATAAAGTGTCGGTTTATCATCTATGGGAACAGTGCTATACAGTGGGCAGCCTGCGGAAGCTGCTAAGTGAAAATGGCTTTGAAGTGATTAGCGTTACTGGAGATTTAACTGGAATGCCATATACTGAGGACTCAAAATCTATTGGCATCATTGCAAAAAAGATGGTGGGGGAGATATAACATGGACATAAATATGGACTTTCACAAGGTTAAGAAGACCAAAGTGGGCGTTGTTTTATTTAACGAAGTGGAAGTGCTGGATTTTGCAGGCCCCTTTGAAGTGTTTTCAGTAGCAACCTTTTTAGGTACGAATCAAAGCGCATTCGAAGTGAGCACTGTGGGTCAAACTGGAGAGCCGATTTCAGCGAGAAATGGTCTAAAAGTACTGCCGCATTTTAGCTTCTCTGACGCACCTGACTACGATGTTCTTATTGTTCCGGGTGGATTTGGTGCAGATGAAGTGGAGCGCTATAACCCTATAATGATTGATTGGATTCAAGCACGGGAGAAAAGCGTAGAAATACTTGCTTCAGTTTGCACAGGCGCTTTTATTTTAGCAGAGGCTGGCCTTTTAAATGAAAAAGAAGCCACAACCCATTGGATGGATATCGATAAATTGCAAAGTGAATATCCTCAGATACAGGTAAGTCACTCTGTTAAATTTGTGGATGAAGGACATATAATAACTGCTGGCGGCATTTCGGCAGGCATTAATATGTCTCTTTATATTGTTTCTAGATTATTAGGCAAAAGTGTGGCTATAGAAACAGCGAAAAGAATGGAGTATGATTTAGATCCTCTTGAACTTGATGTGTAGCAACTTAGAGTCTTAGTCCAGCTTTTTGCTGAATTTTATTGCAGCAGCGCCAATTAGTAGAATAATCAAAACTAGCATGGCCATGGTTGACGACCATAAATAGGTGATATCTACGCCTTTTACGATGATGCCTCGCAAGATGACGAGAAAATGTGTAATGGGGAAGAGGGCACTTAACCACTGAATAAAAAGGGGCATCGATTCTCGAGGAAACATAAATCCAGACAGCAATACGCTCGGCAGTAAAAATGCCAAGGTGCCTTGAATGGCTTGTGCCTGGTTCTTTGCAATTGTCGAGATGAGCATTCCCATTGCGAGGGCGCCGATTAAAAAGACAAAGCCAAGGGCGATTAGCTCCAGTAAATTGCCAGCGACAGTGATACCAAAAAATACATTACTCAAGATTAAAACGATGGCAAAATCGTAGATGCCAATCACCACATAGGGTATGAGTTTGCCGAGAATAAGCTCTAGAGCGGTTACAGGGGTCATGACAAGTTGCTCGATTGTGCCAAGCTCTTTTTCTCTCACCATCGCAAGGGCAGTGAGAATTATGGTGATATTCTGAAGGATTAGACCCACCACACCTGGCACATTAAAGCGAGCACTTTCTAGTGTTGGATTGAATAATACGGTGGGATTGGCCACAATGCTTGGCCTTTTGCCTGAATACTTGGCATTATACTGATTGACGATTGAAACCGCATAACTGGCAGCAGTGCGTGCGACTGTGGGGTCTGATCCATCTACTAAAACTTGTATTTGTGTGGCTTCTCGGCGTTTAAGGAGGTCATCGAAATTTTCTGGAATAATAAGGCCGACTTTTACATCGCCTTGTTTAATTAAATCTTCTAGGGTTTCAACGCTTGCAACCCTTCCATAATCTAAAAAGTAATGGGCCTTCGAAAAGCTTGCAATCAGTTGTCTAGAACTCTGGGTATTTGAGTGATCTAAAATGCCTAGCTTCACATTGTTCACATCGGTGTTCACTGCAAATCCAAAGATCAACAGCATCATAATGGGCATGATCAGTGAAATCACAAGGCTGGGTTTATCTCTTCTAATGTGAATAAACTCCTTGCGTGTGACGGTGAGCATGCGTCTGATGTGCTGATTTTTAATGCGATCGATTTTAATCACGGTCTGCACCCGCCTTTCTGCGAAGGGCCTTGTAATTAACGACGGTGTCGATATTTGCGCGCTGTTTCACATGCTGAATAAAGACATCTTCTACATTGTCAAAGCCCATTTTTTCACAGTGACCAGAGGGGGTATCGATGTCGATCATATCGCCATTATAGATAAAGCCGATGCGATCACAGACGGAAGCCTCGTCCATATAGTGGGTTGTCACCAGCACCGTTACACCAGAACGGGCAAGCTGAGCGATTAGCTGCCAAAATTCTCGTCTCGAAACTGGGTCGACCCCTGCGGTCGGTTCGTCTAGAACCAGTAGGGAAGGGTTGTGGATCAGTGCACATCCCAGTGCCAGTCGCTGTTTCCAGCCTCCAGATAAGGTGCGCGCGAGGGCATTTTCTTTTCCAGTAAGGTTGGCCATTGCGATGAGTTCTTTTTTGCGTTCAGTAATGGCATCGGGAGCCATACAAAAGATGTTACCATAGAAGTCTAAATTCTCGTTAACCGTTAAGTCTCCATATAAACTAAAGTGTTGGGACATGTAGCCGATGTTTCGCTTAATGGACTCGGACTGTGAATCGATGTTATATCCGAGCACTTGGCCACTGCCAGCAGAAGGTGTAATCACACCGCATAACATGCGAATTGTGGTGGACTTTCCAGAGCCATTTGGCCCTAACAATCCAAAAATTTCACCTTTTTCAATTTGAAAGGAAATGCCATTTACAGCGGTAAAATCGCCATATTTCTTTGTGAGTCCTATCACTTCTACAGCTAAGGTCATTGTGAACGCTCCGCGCCACTAATGGCAAATTTTGCCTCTAATTGTATACCGGGCACAATCCCATCAAATGGCTTGTCGATGGCGACCTTAATTGGAAACACCAGCCGGTCTCGGTCTTTAGTGGTCACTACGTTCATCGGCGTGAACATGGCAGTCTGGGCAATCGATAAAATATGCCCATTTGTACTTGCACCACTGACAACAGCCATTAAATCAACCTTGCCGCCCACCTTAAGTTGTGGCAATAGGACTTCTTGAACGTAAAGGGTCACTGTCATCTGTTCAGGGTCTACAATGGTTGCCACGGGCGCTCCCTGAGCCACCAACTCGCCCAAGTTGTAGTGTAGGCCTTCAATAATCCCTTTTGCAGGCGAAGTCACCCTATACTTTTCCAGTTGTTTTTCGACAAGCGCCACTTCGTCTTCTAGTGCCAATACATTTTGGCCCGCTACGGCTTGATCATTAAGGTCGGCGCCCGACTCCAGCTGATTTAATCTTTCTTTTGCCGAGGCAAGGGAGAGGGATGCTGATAGCTTTTGCTCTTTTAGGGCTTCTATTTCGCCAGTTGCTGTTTTTAATGACAATTCGTTGTTGCTGAGTGCGTTTTGCGCTGTAGTTAAGTCTAATTTTGCCCCATCGAATAGCGCTTTCGAGCTAGTGCCGTCATCGTAGACAGCTTTGGCCGACTGATAGGCATCCGTTTTTAACTGCAAGGTGGCGCGACTCGTAACAAGGGTATTTTCTATCTGCTTTTTTGCGTTATGCGCCTTTGCAATTTGAATATTTAATTGGGCAACTTGTGATTCCAATTGTTTAATGGCGTTTTTTTGTATTGCTAGATCTTCTTTTCTCGCAGGATTTGTCGCCTTATCCTTTTGAGAAATCGCCATAGAGAGCTGTCGTTTTGCTTTGCTAAGGCGAAGCTCGGCTTCTGTTTGATCTAATGTGTACAATATGTCGCTTACATCGACCATGTCTCCCTCGCTGTGAGAAACCGCCGTGATGATGCCACTTACCTGTGAAGAAATCACGTAGGTTTCGCCTTCTACCGTGCCATAATAGACTTCTTTGGGTTCGCGATCTGTTGAGAGATAAATAGAGTAGGCAAAAATAGCTAAAATAGAGAGTACAATGATTGGTCTGATTACTTTATGCTTGTTTTTCATATGCCGCTCCTTCTAGAAAGAGTTGAATCACTTGTGGAATTTCTGAGTCGAGATCAATCTCTGAGCCTAGAATCTGATAGTCCAGTAGTAAAAAGTTTAGGCTGCCGGCTAGACTTCTAAACAATAGTTTTGGCTGCAGATCACTGCGCACAATGCCTTTCATTTGAAGGGCTGCGATGATTTTGTCGAGCTCTTGAACTAACTGTTTAAACATATCGCGTATCTTTTCTAGTGCCTCCGCTTCATTAAATTGCAGTTCCTGGAAGAGTATTTTAAAATAGCCAATGTGATTTAGGATATATTTAAACTTATAGGTTAAAAACTTAGAAATGTCTTCTGGGTGCTGAATCGAAAGGGTGCCTGTCTTTAATTGATCCATACCATACAGAAGTACTTTGGGCAATCGCTCTTGTATAATTTCAATAAATACCACCTCGAGCAGGGCCGACTTGGACTTAAAGCGTTTAAAAATGAGGGCTTGAGATACATTGGCTAACTGGGCAATGGCCTTCGTTGAGGTCTGTAAATAGCCTTG
>CALFXQ010000142.1 GCA_937958285.1 uncultured Fusibacter sp.
TTGGTGAGCGATGTCGAGGTAGGTGGTGGGCTCGTCTAGAAATAAAATATCCGTTTCTTGTGCAAGGGCCATTTCGATCCAGACCCGTTGTCGCTGGCCGCCAGACAGTTCGGCTACCTCTTTGTTGGCAAGTGCCGTTATGCCCATTTGAGACATGGCATTTTCTATGGCCTCATGGTCAATTTTAGTGAGCCCCGAAAAGCGCTTCTGATAGGGAAAGCGACCTCGGGCAATTAAATCGGCAACCACAATACCCTCAGGTGCAAGCGGCGACTGGGGCAAAATGCCAATCATTTGAGCTAAATGCTTGGGCGCGTAGTGGTGAATGGGCTGTTGGTCCAGAAGCACCTTTCCCTTTCTGGGCCTTAGCAATCTCGAAATGGATTTTAAAAGCGTGGATTTACCACAGGCGTTAGCGCCAATCAATACTGTGATTTGCCCATCGGGTATTGTGACAGTCACGTCTTTTATCACGTCTGTGTTCCCGTAGGCAACAAATAAGTGATCGGCTGTTAAGCGGCCAGTCAAGGGGCCAGTCAAGGGGCCAGTCAAGTGTCCATTCAAAGGGCCAGTCAAGGGATTATTTGTGCGATGGTGATGGGCGTTCATGCGATGCCTCCTCGTTTGTGATATTTTACCAAAAGCCAGAGCAGGTACGGTGCACCGACTATGCCCGTTATAACGCCAACAGGCAGTTTTGTGGCCAGTAGATGTTGACCAATTAGATCGCTTCCCATAATGATGGTTGCGCCCATGAGTCCCGAGATCAGGGGGTGGCCTTCACCTCGGCCCACTAGAGATTTGGCAATTGGCCCCGATAAAAAAGCGACAAAGGCGATTGGCCCGGTGAGTGCTGTGGCAAAGGCTGTGAGGATCACAGCGCATATAATGATGAGAAGGCGGCTCTTATGGGCACCCAAACCAAGGGCAGTCGAGAGCTCGTCGCCAAGGGCTAGCAGATTGAGATGCCTTTGAAACCCCATGAGGAAGATGCCAGCGGTGGCCACCGCGACGGCTAGTGGCCATATTTCAACGAGGCGAATGGTTTGAAGGCTCCCGCTTAACCAGCGCATAGCAGTGGCCACATCGTATTGTGAAGCCTGCAGCAAGAGCATGGAAGTAAGGGCGCTGAGTGCGGCTTGAACACTGATGCCAATCAGTACGAGGCGGTTTTGCGAAAAGTAATGGCCACTCGATAATTGATAAATCACAAGTGCAGTGACAAGACCAAGCACTACAGACAAGATTGATAAGGGTAAACCCGACCATTTGAGCACGAGTATACCAAAGACTGCAGCCGCACTGGCGCCTGCGTTTATGCCAATCATATCTGGGCTGGCCAGAGGGTTTCTAAGCAGGGTCTGAAAGGCACTACCTGCCATGCCAAATGCAAGGCCAGACAAGATGCCTGCGAGCATTCTTGGGAGGCGCAAGGTCACCAGGGCAAAATAGCCTTTATGGGAGCCACCGGTAGTCAGTATCGCGAGCATGTCTAGGGCTGAGTACCTCGTTTGCCCAATAGACAGCATTAAATAGCTGAGCGCTAGGAGCGTGGCCACAAGAGCGAGCGTCACCAAATTTTGTCTTCTAATTCTTTGCTGTAAGCCTATGCGATAGACTCTTTGAATGTCCATGTTTTATCCTCAGGGTTATAGCTTCGTTTTTGTGAACTTAACAATCCAGATGAGAAGGGGTGCACCCATCATCGCGGTGATAATGCCCACCTCAATCTCGCCTGGACTGCCAAATCTGCGACCTATTACATCGGCAAAGGTCAGTAGCATGGCGCCCACAATCGCGCTATAGGGCAGGGCGCGCTGTAATCGGATGCCCATAACCTGCTTGACCATATGGGGGACCATAAGGCCAATAAAGCCGATGGGACCAGCAAGGGCCGTGGTCACTGCGCATAGCATAATACCACTTATGGCGCTTAACATGCGAATGCGACCAGTGCGAACACCTAGGCCAATGGCCATTTCGTCACCCATTGCCATGGCATCGAGAGACGGAGCTAAATAAAGGGCCGTAGCACATGCAAATACAATAAAGGGCAGCATCCACAGTATGCCCTCCCAAGTGGCACCACTTAAAGATCCAATTTGCCAGAAGCGATAGGCATTCATCACTTCAGTTCGCGGCAAGAGCAGGGCGCTGTTGATGGAAGAGAGGGAAGCCGTGGTGGCGGCGCCAGCCAGCGCCAGTTTTATAGGTGTGGCGCCTCCGTATCCTAGGGAGCCCAGGCTATACACCAAAACAGCAGCCAAACTTGCGCCCACAATTGCCCACAAAATGTAGCTCATGGGCGAAGTAAGCGTAAAAAAGCTCAACCCAATCACAATGGAGAGGGATGCACCTGTGTTCACGCCCAAAATACTCGGGTCTGCAATGGGGTTGCGGGTAATGGCCTGCATTAAAAGCCCCGATATGCCAAGGGCAGCACCAGCTAAAAGGGCAAACACCGTTCGCGGCAGGCGCTCTCTCACAATACGGTGCAATAACCCGTCGCTTTCAAAATCGGATAGCGCCTCGACAACGATCATTAAGGGAATATCTCTAGACCCAATGGCAAGTGAGAGAAAGATAAGAAGGATAAGAAGGACTAGAAGGATTAGAAGGATTAGAATGGGCAAACGCAAACCCACGTGCAGGGGCATGCTCAAAATCCAAGGCATGCCCGAAAAAACAGGCATGCCTTTAATACGCTTTATGTGAGCTGTTAGTCTATTCATTGGCCAGTTCCGCAGCCGCTCCAAGGATTTCTAAGTATTCAGATAAGGTTGCTCGAATGGAGAGGGGATTTGGCGTGCCCGCTGCAGCCAGTGGCGTATTGTCGGCGATTAGCGCTACAGAGCCTCTTTTAATGCCCTTCACTTGCCCAAGCAGCGCATCCTTTTGAAGCAGGGTGAGCAGCGAGGCATCTCCATAGGCCACCAGTACATCGATGTCCTCGAGGAGGTCTGCGTTTTCAGCGCTGATTTCGATGGCAAAAGATGTAGATGTCTTGGCGAGCTCGGTGACCTTTTCAGGTACTGTGAATCCTAAGTCCTGAAGGAAGGCGGCCCTTGGATCTGTGGGCAAATAGATATAAAACTTGCCAAGATCTGCTGGATTAAAGTAGAAGAAGGCTGCAGATTTTCCTGACAATTGAGGATACCCAGCGGTTTGTTCGCCAATGTATGTCTCTAAAGAGGTTACAAGGGCCTCGCCCTCTGTGCGCATGCCCAAGCCTAAGGCGTTTTGGCGAATCTGATCGCGCCAAAATGTTTGCCATGCAGCAGTTGGGTATGCCACAACCGGCGCAATTTCACTGAGCAGTGCATATTCTTCTTCGGTAATGCCCGAATAAGCCGCTAAAATAATATCGGGATTAGATGCTTTAATCCCCTCGTAATCTAGCGCAGTAATATCGTTAAATAGATTGGGGTTTTCTACATTGGCCGCCTCAAAAGCCTCTTTCGTCCAGGGCAGCATGCCAGAGTCGTCTTGTACCCCATAGTTGGCCTTCGATATACCCACAGGAACAACCCCAAGGGCCAAGGCAACATCGTGGTTGCCCCATGCTATGGTCGCCACGCGTTCAGGTTTTTTCTCGATAATCGTCTCTCCAAAGGCATGCGAGATTGTGAGGGGGTAAACAGTCTGGGTATCTTCAGCACCCTTAGCACCTTCAACACCCTCAGCACCCTCTTCAACAACATCTTTTGGTGCAGCAGTGCTTTCGCCCTCGGCTGGACTTGCGCAGCCCGTTAGCACAGACACCGCAAGTAAAATTGTTAGGCAAATAACAAAGAGCGGCTTGCGCGCACCCTCGAGTATGCTCATGGTTGTACGTTTCATTTTTGTCTCCTTTATGTTATAATTTTATGCGAGTTTGAGATATCGATAATCATTATCACGATTCACAACTGAGCTGATTATAATCTTATTTGATTTTCCTATCAATCAACAACACGATTCTCACAACACCCACACGAAAATCACAATTTTGAGGCGTTTATAAAACAAAGGACAAGGTCATGGAACTTACAGATTTTCAGCGTCAATTTTTTAGTCAAATTGGAATGGTAGCTTCCCATTCAGGGTGGCCTATCACCTATAATAAGCCACATTCCCCTGCCGACAACAAGCGCGCTTCAATAAAAAAAAGCGCCGAGAGCGCCCATGAGTTTGTTACTTTTTATCATTCAGAAAAGCGATTTACCTTTGTGGTGGCGGACTATACCATCGCCCATAACTTTACTTTATCCTTTAAGAGCACCGAAACATTTCTGCGCTTTGGCATCGTCACAAAAGGGACATCGCGCTTTAATATCGAGAACAATACCCGACAAACCTTTTACCCTTCACCCTATCTCACCTATGAAACGCAAATCAAAGGGCAACAGCACTGGGAAAAGGGTCAACACTATCAGGCCATAGAGTTCTTTATAGACCCGAGGTTTCTGCATGCATTAGCCAAACGCTATCCGAAAGACATGCAAGGCTTGAGCCAATTGGTTGCCAATCACGTCTACTTGAGCTTGCCCCTTGAGGTGCTCGACCAGCTGTGGCTACTTAAGCAACACCACGAGAAGGGGACCTTGAGCGCACTAGACCTGGAATCGCGTGTGCTCAGTTGCCTTTCTCTGCTCTTAGAAGCGATCAATCTAGGAAAGTATCACACCGCTTCACGTCATTCAGATGTTGCAATTGAAGGTGCAAGTCGCGTGTCGCTGGGCATAAAAAGGTGGTTAAAATTATCAGAAAAAGATATGCTGCGCATTCGAGAGGCAAAGACTTTAATCGATACCTCTTTACCTTCTCCGCCAACGGTACAAGATATAAGTGCTGTGCTCAACCTTTCACAGCAGAAGCTTACCTATGGGTTTAAGTCCCTCTATCAAGAGACCATTGGCACCTATATCAAGAACCATCGACTCTTAACCGCTGCCAACCTGCTCAGCAGCAGTGACCTTAGCGTAAAGCAGATCGCCCTCAGTGTTGGTTATAGCTGCACGCCAAACTTCTGCAATGCCTTCAAGCACAAGTTTAAACAAAGTCCAATTGGCTACAGAAATGCAAATCAAATCGAATCAAATCAAATCAAATCAAATCAAATCAAATAGAGTAGACGTGTTCTGCTAAACGCTGCTGTTGCGATACAATGCTTTGGTTAACCTTCTCTAAATTGCCACTGAGTTGTTCTGATAACCGCGTTAGTTTATGGTTGAGCTGCTCATGTTTGTCGATGGCATCCACAATGCGCTGGTGTACCGCAAAATCTACAAAGAAACTGTCGAAGAGGTAATCCGAAATGCGAAAGCCATCGAGGTCCATATTGGCGACATTCAGTGCTTCAATGTCTGAAAGTTCACGGTTTAACCGTTCAATTTTCTGGTTAAGACCATCCATAAGGCCCTTTGCTTGATCCATTTTATCTCTTTTTACCATGGTGGCAAACATCCCGCCGCCGACCATGTCGTAGGTGCTCCAACTCTTGGCCTCTGAGAGCACGCCCACAACGGTGCTTAAATGATTAAGTGTTTGATTGGCGGCATCAATCGCCTCAGCAATCTCAATCTGCTGCTGTGTAAGTTGGTTGAGCGCCGTTTCGAAACCCTCAATTTCTGTGTGGCCCGCTATTTGGTGTGCTTTAAGGTAAGTGCGTTTCTCCTGAAGGGCAATTTGATAATCGGCTTCCGAGGTCTTAAGGGGTGCGAGCTGCTTTTGAATGCTCAGGTATTCAGTTTCTAGTGCCACTACATCGAAGTTTGAACTGTCGAGTTTTCTTTTCGCTTCTAGGGCCTCTAGTTCTTCCTGTTCAAGGCGCTCGGCTTTGTTGTTGAGCAGGGTGCTCACAAAATTCGAAAAGGACATGCTATTCATCTTCTCTACATCGCGCGCTTCTTTTTTATAGGCGATTTGGAGCTGCTCGACCTTTTCTTTGGCCGTGGCCAGCGCATTTTCTGTGCTAGACAGTTGGCGCTCGAGTACACTTTTTCGCACACTTGCGGTGCGGGTGACTTCGATTTTTTCCGTTAGCTCAGCTAACATCTTAGTTTGATCAAGGGTTGTGCCTAGGTTATTGAAGGGTGTCATTTTTTCTCCTTTTTAACGTTGAACCATTGCCGATTGGTCTAATTCTAACAAAATCTTTAAAAAAAATGGAGGTGTGGCATAGAAGTGTAAATAAGCGCTTGAAAATGTGCATTTAAGCCATCGTCCACAAAATCGCAATATGCGGCATACAAAAAAAGACCTTTCGGTCTTTTTGCTGTTTATAGAACTTGTGGTGCCTTTGTACCTTTGGCCATGATATAGATGGGGAAGATGATCTCAAACAATGCGCCGGGAATAAATAGCCAGAACCAGTCAACCCTCATGGTAAGCCCGACAGCCGCGTATACCAACAGTCCTATGTAGCCTAGAAGTCCCAGTAGATTAAGCCATTTGGGCCAAAAAGAGGTTGCCAAGAGCTTTGAAAAAAAGTAGGAACTGTATGCTCCAAGAACGAACATGCCGCCGTAAAAGGCGTATTGGCGCATTTGAATGAGCTGTTGGGCGACTTGGTTTGTTGGGAGGAATACATAAATGGCGCCGAATGCGAGCATGATTCCTTCTGCGATTCGGGAGAGGTAGTAGCCCCGTGCGAGGTTGCTGTTGTAGGGCTTTAGGAGCTTATAAATGCAAAAGCCGATGACGATTACTGCTAGGGTGTTGACCAGTTCCAATGTAGTGCCCAACATGAGTGTAGACATTTCTTGCATATTGTTAATGGCCTGG
>CALFXQ010000143.1 GCA_937958285.1 uncultured Fusibacter sp.
TGTAAGTGCTGATTTGATTTGTGAAAATGATAGTCCGTTATCTTGGCAAAAGGTCTTGATAACCATATTGGATGCTGGCATTTCTATACCAAGTACTGCCTCAATTTGCGTTTCGGTGAGGCCAAGCTGCAAGACTTCATAAAAAGTAGTGTTTCCATTGATAAGCGGTTCTTCTTCTGAATCAACCTTGGTTGTCACCTCATTACCCACATCGTTTTGATTGGCCTTTGAAGGAATATAGGTATGATTTTGTAGATACTCAAGCTGTTTTGGTGTAAGCGCTCCAAGATGTGCTTTAAGTACCTCGACAGCAGATTGAGGCAAATAAGCACCTCCACCATCTATCTCTATCCCGGTGTAATAAGCAACAAATAACTGCATGGATTCATTGCCAATGTCTACGCCCTCAGGTAGGTTCTCATAGCGACTTTCGATATCTTTAGATTTGAAATTAGTAAGATCAGTACCCGCATCTAAGGAAAACGCTGCGATAATATCCGATTTATTCACGCCGTAAATATCGACAATTTCCATAAAAGTATATGAACCTTTTATGTCTATAGGATCAAAGACACTCTCGCCATTAACAGTGACGTTCTTGCTAGGACTTTTAACATTTTCAGTATGCCAAAGTCCGAAGGCTGAGGATGTAGCAATACCGGCAAAGACAACTACAAGGACTAAACTGCCTATCCATTGCGATGAAACTCCCTTGTTTAATCGTATTCTAGACTTAAAGACAAAACCATCTTTCAAGCCTACCGTTTCTGGTATTGGACAATGTAATTCAGAGGTGCATTTTAGACATGAGATACATTGATGGTTCAACACTACTTCTTTACCGGAAACCTCTATATTCATTGGACATGCCTTATCGCAAGCGCCACAATTAATACACGTTTCGGATACGCGACGGATTTTAAAGACTCTAAAGAGATTGGTGATTCCAAGTATACCACCATAGGGACAAGCATATTTACAAAATGGCCGTTCAACAAAGAGCGACAATACCAGAACAAATGCTAAGATTCCCATTGCTAAAATACTAGCCTCTCCAGTCCAAAAGTGGAACAGGGCATAATAGGGGTCGACATTCTCAAATAAAAGCTTTCCAGATATTGCAGTTTGATAAAGAACTAATATCAATACAATATAGCGTAAGTAGCGAAGTGCCCCATCTATTCTTTTTGGAATCACATGATTAAATCGACCTTTTAAAATACGTTTTCCCAGTTTTGAAACCCATTCTTGAATTGCGCCTAAGGGGCAAACCCAACCACAAAAAACCGGGCCAAATAGCACTGCCAACATTGCTACGATTCCAAATAAGACCATGGCAGATGGATGTATTTTTTGTAACCAATCCCCAGTTGTTGCCAATTGGTAGAGGGTTTCTGCCCCGCCAAAGGGACATATTGCATGAATAGATGCATTAGAGAAAAAAGGTATGTCCTGTCCGGTTTCAGCAAGAAAATGATTGATGGCAATCATCGCTACAAGTGAGAAAAAAAAGATTTGAATCGCCAATCGCGTCTTCGCAGGTGACATTACCTGTCTTCTTTGCTTTTGCATATGAGTTCCTCCCAGTTATTTCAAGGCGCTTTATCTCTTTAACGCTCTTTACTGTAGCATATCCCCTACATGTGATAGGTCTTTGATGTAATTGTGATGTAATTGTGAAGTGATTATTTTTGTTACGCTCTCATATTCGAGGGTATAGGGGCATATGGAGGTAAGAAATTATGCTTATGCAATGGGAAAAGAGTCTGATATTGGGCGTGGATGCACTCGATAAGGAGCATCGCACATTAGTTGAACACGCAAATACGCTATTCGAGGCAATCAAAGAAAGAAAAAGTGATGAAGTTGTCTTTAAACATTTGCAATTTTTAGCAGACTATACGCTTACTCATTTTAAGAACGAAGAGGCTTTTCAGAGAAAAATTGGTTATCCCGATCTGGAAAACCATCGAAAAATTCACGACGACTTCAAAAAAACTGTTGTAGAGCTTTTGGGAATTGCAAAATCGCAAGGTCTCGATATAAAGATGAGAATGGAGATTAACGCATTAACCATTAATTGGTTAAAGACACATATCGGCGTTGAAGATAGAAAGGTTGCAAACTTTTATCTCTCCAAAGGCTAATTGTCACTAATGTGAAAGTTCTAAAAAACCATTAGTTCCTCATAGGGGCTAATGGTTTTTATTTTAATATCTCGTGATTGGCGCCTTATGAAACACATGGTATAATAGAACTGACCAGTCAGTCAATCTGCTCTTATTTTGGGAGGAAACTTATATGCAACACACAAAAAAACAACCCTTTTACACACAGTTATACATGCTCTTACTGATATTATTCGCCTTCTTGCCAATGGTTTTTACAGGTTGCACCCCTTCAGATGTCAATGAGGAAAATGCTAGTACCAATGGTAACAACACAGAAGAGGACTATATTACAGCCGTAGCAAGCCCAATGTCTTCGGTACAACTCAATGATACACATGTTTTTTATGCGCCTATAAAGGGCTCTTCCGAAGGGCAGGTTATTTCTCTCGTCAGTGGTGAAGTAAGCAAGGTCTTCGTAGAGAACAACGACACGGTACAAGTTGGTACGCCTCTATTTGAAATAAAGGCCACTGCTATAAACAGACAAATTGAACAGGCTAAAAAAAGCGTAGCTCTCGCTCAGAGTAGCTATGACAGCGCGCAGAGCAGGTACAAAGATGCCCTAGACACCCTCGAGAAAAATCGGGCACTTTTGGCCTCTGGTGCTATTACTGAATCGCAATTCGATCAAATAGAGGCACAGACTAGCCCGGCTCAAAGAGACGCTTCGCGCATTCAGTTAGAGCAGGCTCAACTACAGTTAAAGCAATTGAGAGATGGGCTTGATGACTATCTTGTCGATGCTAAATATGCAGGTAAACTTAATACTTTCACATTAAAGCAAGGCGATATTGTCCAACAAGGCATGGCATTAGGGCGTATTATCAACACTCAAAGTTATCAAATCGACGTTGCCGTTGCAGAAGAACTCTATACCCGTCTAACTTACGACACGCCAGTTACTGTGTTTGTAGAGAGTACACAGCAGCGCTACAAGGCCCAAATCTCGGACATTGGCTCTGCGCCTTCATCTACTGGCAAGCTGTTCCCCATAAAAGTTGCATTAAATCTCGAAAAATCACAAATAGATGCAGGCACGAGAATCAATGGCCTTGTAGCAAAGACAAGCTTTGAACTTGGACAGGTCGTTCCCGTTCTAGCTGTGAAAAGTGACATCTTATTGAAGGACTCTGACGGCGCTTTTGTTTATAAGTTGGACGGTGTTAGCGGTGTGGATCTCTCGAATGCAACCCCAATTCGTCAAAATGTTGAGACTGGGTTTGACAACGGTGAGTGGATTGAAATTGTAAGTGGGCTAACAGCCGAGGATTGGATTGTCGTAAAGGGCCAACATTACATTACAAAAGACCGCGCAGTTCGATTAATCGCAGAGGAGGAGTAATATGCAAATCTCCCGCCTAAGCGTACAAAGACCTGTTACCATTTTAATGGTTACTTTAATCATCATTCTAATGGGCGTCGTTTCACTGACGCGTATTCCCATCGATTTATATCCCGATTTTGAGATTCCCATTGCCATTGTTTCTACCGATTACAATGGCGCCGGTCCTCAGGAGGTAGAAAATCTAGTCACCAAGCCCATTGAAGAGGTTGCAGGTACCATTCAAAGCATTAAGAGTATTCGCTCAATCACCACGGAGGGAAACTCCTTAGTGATTCTAGAGTTTGCCTTTAACACGGATATGAACTTTGCAGCACTCGACATAAGAGAAAAGTTGGACTTTATCGGCGCCGCATTACCCGAGGGCACATCTGCGCCAATTGTTCTAAAAATTGATCCCAATGCCCTTCCCATTGTAGAACTCAGCGTCACATCAGCCCAATTAAATGACGCTCAGTGGCTTGTCGAAAACGAAATTAAACCACGACTCGAGCGTATTTCAGGCGTGGCATCGGTTCAAATCTCAGGCAATTCAGAAACGCAAATTGAAGTGATTTTTAAGGAAGCCATGATTCAGCAATACGGTCTAGAAATCAGCCAGATTGCCCAAATCCTGCGTTCAGAGAACCTTGACCTTCCTGGGGGCAATATTCTCAGTGGCGACCTTTCACTTTCTGTGCGTTCACTAGGCGCATTTAGGACCATATCCGATATCGCTGAATTGCCATTGGTCATTCAAAATCCAAATGGACTGCCAGAAAACTTAAAACTTAGCGACATAGCAGATATCAAGCGTGTCGAGAAATCTCAGAGTACGATTGCAAAAACCAACGGCGAACAAGCGCTCACTTTGTCTATACAAAAGCAATCTGGCACCAATACCGTTCAAGTGGCAAAGGACATCAT
>CALFXQ010000144.1 GCA_937958285.1 uncultured Fusibacter sp.
TTCGTTTGAAGTGACCAATTAGCCAAAGTAAGCACATAGCTCAATGCCATATTCAGTTGTCGTATGATTTTCTATCGCTATAATTGACCTCCTAGTGTTTCGAACAGTGTGTTGAATTTAGTTAACTACATCCATAGTGTTCATTATCTTTCAGAGATTAAATGAACCAGATTCAGATCTGATTTTTGTGTCCTTACTTTGGCTTTTATTGAAAAACCTCTCTCATTTTCAGAGGTTTGTGTTCATAATATACCCATTATGTAAACCACTAAACAACGTTTTAAAAAATTAAGGAGAATTTATGAAAACTGCTGCTTTTTTTGATATCGATGGCACCTTTTATCGCGACTCATTGATGATTGAACACTTTAAGAAACTGCTTAAGTACGAGCTTGTCGACGAAACCATCTGGCATGCCCAACTCAAGTCAAAATACGAAAACTGGCAAAAACGCCGCGGCAATTACGACGATTATATGATCGATCTAGCTGAAGCCTATATCACCAGCTTAATTGGCATGGATCAAAGAAAAATGGAGTTTGTCACTGATCAAGTGGTGGCACTTCAAGGTGATAAGGTCTATATGTGCACAAAAGAGCGCATTGAATGGCACAAGGCGCAAGGGCATACAGTTATTTTTATTTCAGGCGCTCCAGAGTATCTCGTAAAAAAAATGGCTGCCAAATATGGCGTGCACGACTTTATAGGTACAAAATACATCGTCGACCAAGGCGGACGTTTTACCGGCAAAGTCATTCGCATGTGGGATTCTGCGAGTAAGCGCATGGCCATCCTCAACTTAACAGAAAAGTACGATTTCGACCTAGAATCCTGTTATGCCTATGGAGACACCCATGGCGATATCAATATGTTCAAGCTAGTTGGTCACCCAGTGGCCATTAATCCCACCCAAGAGCTTCTAAACGCCATTCGTGAAGACGAACTCTTAAAGCATTCTGCAGACATCATCGTAGAGCGAAAAGATGTGATTTATCACTTAAAGCCCGAAGTTAAGACCAATAGATAATGCTAATATCCACCTTCAACTGATCGATACCTATCAAAAGCCAGTCCCTGCATAAGTCGTGCAAAGGACTGGCTTTATCATTGGTTTTGACGTATGTTAAGGTTTCATAAATGAGCCTTTGGTTTTACTTGCAATTACTTCAACTTTAGAAGCAGTTCACCATTTTCTACGGCATTTCCCACCTTGCAGTATATTGCTTCTACCACACCAGCCACAGCTGCGCGGATCTCCGTTTCCATCTTCATCGCTTCGACGAGAATAAGCACCTGTCCTTCTTCTACCTTCGCGCCTGCTTCAACAAGTACTTTGCCAATCACCCCTGGAATGTTCGCCCCTACTTCTAATGGGTTATTGACATCCTTCTTAAGCACTTCCTCTACGGTTCTCGACGACTTTTGTTTCTCTTGAACCGAGATTTCCCTGCGATTTCCATCTACCTCAAACTGTAGGCGTCTTATGCCATCCGCCTGGGGCTTCCCAATCTCGATTAAGCGAATGCTCATTAATTTTCCTGCATCGATCTTAACCTCGGTTGTCTCCCCTTCTCTTAAGCCAAAAAAGAACACATCTGATCCTAAAAATGAGAGATCGCCATAACGCTTGAAGTACTGGGCATACCCTTCAAAGACCTTTGGGTACAAGCAGTAGCTCAGTTTGTTTTCCATCGTTGGTTCAAAGCCTAGTGCTGCAACGAGCGATGACAGCTTATCAAAGTCCTCGTCAGCAAGTACACTTCCTGGTCGCACAGTTATGGGTGCAGTATCTTTTAGAATCATCGCCTGTAAGCTTGGATCAAAAGGCTCTTCTGGCTGTCCCATCATGCCTTGCATCAGGGCGACCACAGAATCTGGATACGTAAGGTCACTTCCTTTGGCCAAGATGTTCTCTGGAGTAAGGTCGTTTTGCACCATAAAAATGGCCATATCGCCCACGGCTTTAGAGGATGGCGTCACCTTGACAATATCTCCGAATAAGTGGTTGACCGAGCGGTACATTTCCTTAACTTCTTCGAAGCGATGCCCCATGCCAAAGCTCTCGATTTGCGGCTTGAGATTGGAATACTGGCCCCCTGGTATTTCGTAGTGATAAATTTCAGCGCTTGGTGATTTTAGACCTGTTTCAAAATCCTGGTACACCTGCCGCACGGTTTCCCAGTAATCGGAGAGTCGTTGCAGGTGCATTAAATCCAGACCCGTATCCCGATCGGTGTTTTCTAGGGCCGCCACTACGGCGTTCATTGCTGGTTGTGAGGTGAGTCCAGACATACTGCTCAGCGCGGTGTCGACAATGTCTACCCCCGCCTCGGCGGCCATTAAAATGGTGGCAACACCGTTGCCCGTGGTGTCGTGGGTGTGTAGGTGAATAGGAATTTGAATCTGCTCCTTGAGCGCCTTTACCAACTGGTAGGCTGCATATGGCTTTAACAACCCCGCCATATCTTTGATGCCCAAGATATGGGCGCCTGCTGCCTCTATGGCCTTTGCCTTTTCTACATAGTACTGGAGCGTATACTTGGTGCGTCTGGGATCGAGAATGTCGCCTGTATAGCATAGGGCCACCTCTGCAATGCCCCCGACCTCTCTGACAGCATCTATTGCCACTTGCATGCCTTCAATCCAGTTTAGCGAGTCAAAGATTCTAAACACATCGATGCCATTTTCTTTAGCGGTGCTAATAAACTGCTTGATCACATTGTCTGGGTAGTTTTTATAGCCAACGGCATTGGCACCACGAATCAGCATTTGTAGCAAGGTATTTGGCATACGCTGCCTAAGGGTCCGAAGTCGTTCCCACGGACACTCATTTAAAAAACGATAGGCCACATCAAAGGTTGCGCCACCCCACATCTCAACAGAAAAGAGATCTGGCGTTAGCTTAGCTGTGGCTTGCGCAATTTTAACCATATCCTTCGTTCTCATACGTGTGGCAACTAATGACTGATGTGCATCGCGCATGGTTGTGTCGGTCATTAATAAGCGCTGCGTGCGCTTAATATGAGAGATAACACCTTCAACCCCTTGTTGTTCAAATATCTGCTTATATCCAAAAGCATAGGGCAGTTTATCTGTACTCGGCACATAAGGCACATCAAAATTCGGCTTCTCGCCTTTTGTTTCATGAACGATTTTTTCGCCGATGTACTGCAGTAAATGCGCCTCCAAGTCTTGCTTTGGCGCGATATTGAAAAGCTCTTCATTTTGTTCAATAAAATTGGTATTGCAGCCACCACTTTTAAAAACGGGGTGATTTAGTACATTGAGTAAAAATGGAATGTTGGTTTTTACCCCAGAAACTTGCGCTTCACGAAGTCCGCGCGTACACTTTTGTATTGCATCTTCAAAACTTAGAGAGGTTCCCGTAATTTTAAAGAGTAGGCTGTCATAAAAAGGTGTGATAACAGCGCCTGTAAATCCATTTCCGCCGTCGAGTCTTATACCAAATCCAGAGCCAGTGCGATACACATCTAACCTTCCTGTATCTGGCATAAAGTTATTAGTTGGATCTTCAGTGGTTACCCTACATTGTATTGAATACCCGCGATATTGTATGGTATCTTGTGACAGCTGTAGCTCTGGGTCTTTGAAAGTGTACCCTGCTGCAATTTTTATCTGCGACTGCACTAAATCGATACCCGTAATATTTTCTGTTATGGTATGCTCCACCTGAATGCGCGGATTCATCTCGATAAAGTAAAAATCCTCAGATGCATCTAGTAGAAATTCAACTGTACCTGCATTTTTATAGTTTGCTATTTTGGCAATTGCCAAAGCAGATGCGTAAAGCTTATCGCGCGTCTCTTGCTTAAGGTTTAACGATGGTGCAATTTCAATGATTTTTTGATGTCTGCGCTGTATGGAGCAGTCCCTTTCGAACAAGTGAAGCACTTCTCCTGTACAATCTGCTAGAACTTGGACCTCAATGTGTTTGGGATTGGCTAAAAACTTCTCTATAAAAACATCGCCATTTCCAAAGGCCTTTTGCGCTTCACGTTTTGCAGATTCAAATTCTCTAGCTAAATCTTGCTTTTGGTGGACGATGCGCATGCCCCTTCCCCCACCTCCTGCTGAAGCCTTGACCATAATTGGATAACCACAGTGCTCAGCAATTTTATAGGCTTCTCTAACAGTTGGTATTGGTGCCTCAGAGCCTGGAATGGTTGGTACCCCAGCCTCTTTGGCCAGCACCTTTGATTTAATTTTATCACCCATTGCTGAAATGGTCTGATGCGTCGGCCCAATAAAGACAATGCCCGCCTGTTCACACTTTTTAGCAAACTCTGCGTTTTCGGCTAAAAATCCATAACCTGGATGTATGGCATCCGCGCCTTTCGCCTTTGCAACGGCAATAATCTCGTTGATGTTCAAGTAAGCCTCTATGGGTCCTTTATT
This sequence comes from uncultured Fusibacter sp., assembly GCA_937958285.1. GTDB lineage: Bacteria > Bacillota > Clostridia > Peptostreptococcales > Acidaminobacteraceae > QQWI01. Next base: position 4,417 of record CALFXQ010000144.1, read on the forward strand.
GTGTCCAATTTCGTATGCCTCGTCGGCCTTTGTTCTAAATAGTGCATTTTTATCTTCGTTTGAGTAAACTGCAATCGCCCTCAGACCTAACTCATGGCAGGCGCGTATAATGCGAATGGCGATCTCGCCACGGTTTGCTACTAAAACACGTTTAATTCCCTTCATAGTCGATCCCCCTTAACACGAATTTAGAACCACTATAACAGCTCCATTGTTCGTATACAATTATCTGACAATAACGTAAATACGTTTAAAGTAGTGGTATTGCTTCGTATATCAAGGTCATATCAGCCCTTTAGTAATACAGTAAAGTTATTTATCGAAATTCTTAATTAAAATAAGTTTTTAGTAGAAAAAATCATTTTTCTAAAGAAAACGTTGTCCTTTTCAGAAAACTCAGTGAATTAACAGCTACTCATCACGAACGAGCATTATCTAAAGCTTTATAAAAAGAAAAGGACATGTCGTTAGACATGTCCCTTTAGCTTTTGCTTAATGATTAAACTAGATACGCTCTTTTGCAGCATAGTGTGTATGGAGCAAGTGATGCGCTTTTTCGCCGTATGGCTTTCCAAGGAATTCCTCGTAAAGCTTGATGATCTCTTGGTTTTCGTGTGATTTACGTCTAGTTTTGCTTGCATCTTCTCTATAAATCGCCTCTTGACGCTTTTTGATAATCTCCATATCGCCGTGGTGATATGGTTGACCACCGCCGCCAATACAACCACCTGGGCAAGCCATGATTTCGATTGCGTGGAAGTGCGATTTGCCATCGCGAATATCTTCAAGAAGTTTTCTAGCATTGCCAAGACCATGTGCAATACCGATTTTGAGTGTCATATCGCCCACTTGTACATCTGCAGCGCGAATGCCTTCGAGACCGCGAAGCTGATGGAAGTCAACATTTTCAAGTGTTTCACCTGTGACCCACTCGTAAGCTGTACGTGTAGCTGCTTCGATTACGCCACCTGTTGCGCCGAAAATTACGCCAGCACCAGTAGATTCGCCAAGCATTTTGTCGAAGTCTTCGTCTTCAAGGTTAGCAAAGTCGACACCAGCTTCTTTAAGCATATGTGCATACTCGCGTGTTGTAAGTACGAGGTCGACGTTTTGATGCTCGTCGTGAGAGAGCTCTTTACGCGCAGCTTCTGCTTTTTTAGCTAAGCAAGGCATGATAGAAACAACCACGATATCTGCAGGATTAATGCCTTTTTTCTCAGCATAGTAAGTTTTAGCGATTGCACCAAACATGATTTGTGGTGACTTACATGAAGATGGAATATCGAGCATGTCTGGGAATTGGTGCTCGAAGAACTTAACCCAAGCTGGGCAGCAAGATGTTAAGATTGGAAGTGTACCATTGTGCGTAATGCGGTGAACAAGCTCAGATGCTTCTTCCATAATTGTAAGGTCAGCTGCGAAGTCTGTATCGAATACGCCATCGAAGCCTAACTTTCTAAGAGAAGCAGCGAGTTTACCTGTAGTGATTTCACCGGCAGGGATACCAAACTCTTCGCCAATTGCAACGCGAATTGCAGGTGCAACTTGAACCATAACGTGTTTCTTAGGATTCACAAGTGCAGACCAAACTTTACCTGTGTTGTTCACTTCTGTAAGTGCAGCTGTAGGACAAACGGCAACGCATTGGCCACAGAATGTACAGCTTGAATCGACCATATCCATGTTAAATGCAGGACCTACAAAGGTGTTAAAACCGCGGTTTACTGCTGACAAGATGCCACAAGTTTGAACTGTGTTACACATTGTTTCGCAGCGACGGCACATCACGCATTTATTAGGATCTTTGACGATAGATGCAGATGATGTGTCTTTAGTAAAGGACATCATTTCGCCGTCCCACTTGATTTCGCGAACGTTGAGCTCTGCAGCCAGAGATTGTAACTCACAATCTAAGTTTTTAGAGCAAGTTAAGCAATCTTTAGGGTGATTAGAGAGCAATAACTCCACTGCCATACGGCGGCCAGTAATCGCGCGAACAGAATCTGTGCGAACGACCATGCCCTCGAATACTTTTTCTGCACAAGAAGGTGCAAGTGCAGGTCTACCCTGAACTTCAACCACACAAACGCGGCATGAAGCAACTTGGTTGACAATGCCGAAGCCATGTAAATTCATATGGCAAAGGGTTGGAATATGCACGCCAACCTGCTTAGCCGCTTCAAGCACCGTTGTGCCTTCAGCAACTTGAAGCTGCTTGCCGTTAATCGAAATATTGATCATTTTCATGTATACCACCTCTTAACCTTTGACTACAGCGTTAAATTTACACGCTGTCATACAAGCGCCGCACTTGATACATGGTGCTTGATCGATGACGTGTACTTCTTTAACTTTGCCTGAAATACAGTTGACTGGGCATTTTCTTGCACATAGAGTACAACCTACGCACTTGTCAGCGATGATGCTGTACTTTGCAAGTGCTGTACACTCGCCTGTACGGCAGTAACCTTGATGAATATGCTCTTCGTACTCTTCACGGAAATATGTGAGTGTTGATAAAACTGGGTTTGGAGCTGTTTGACCAAGACCGCAAAGCGCAGTGTCTTTGATCATGTTGCCAAGTTGAATCAAGTTGTCGATATCTTCTGGACGACCTTCGCCATTGCAAATGCGCTCCAAAATCTCGTACATGCGCTTAGTGCCCACGCGACATGGCGTACACTTACCACATGATTCATCTTGAGTAAATTCGAGGTAGAACTTGGCGATAGAAACCATACAGTTATCTTCGTCCATTACGATCATACCACCAGAACCCATCATAGAACCGATTGCTTTAAGTGAATCGTAGTCGATTGGTGTATCGAGGTCTGCTTTAGTGATAACGCCACCAGATGGACCACCTGTTTGAACGGCTTTAAAGTCTTTTCCGCCGTAGATGCCGCCACCGATATCGTAGATAATTTCTCTGAGTGTAATGCCCATAGGTACTTCACAAAGGCCAACATTGTTTACTTTGCCCGCTAATGCGAATACTTTTGTACCTTTAGACTTTTCTGTTCCAATTGAAGCGAACCATTCTGGTCCTTTATTGATAATAACAGGAACGTTTGCGTAAGTTTCTACGTTGTTAACACATGATGGCTTTTTCCAAAGACCCTCTACAGATGGGAATGGCGGTTTTTTGTTCGGTTCGCCACGCTTGCCTTCTACTGAGTTGATCAAAGCTGTTTCTTCGCCGCAAACAAATGCGCCTGCGCCGAGCTTAACTTTGATGTCGAAGTTAAAACCAGTTCCGAGAATGTCTTTGCCCAAGAGGCCAACTTCTCTCGCTTGATCAAGTGCAATTTCGAGACGCTTGATTGCCAACGGGTACTCAGCGCGGATATATACAATACCTGTGTCTGCGCCAATTGCATAACCGCCAATAGCCATTGCATCGATTACTGAGTGTGGGTCACCTTCTAAGATAGAACGGTCTATAAATGCGCATTGGTTACCTTCGTC
>CALFXQ010000145.1 GCA_937958285.1 uncultured Fusibacter sp.
ATATTATGGCGATTATCTACTCAACCATTTCCCTGAAGAGATGAAAGGTGAGTTTGAGGATACCTATTGGATGGCACGAATAAGTTATGCTATTTCTCAATATCTGAAGCCGAGTAGGCAAAAATTCTTAACGGGTAACTCGGACTATTTGAGAATTCAGACGTTTTTTAATAATCAGGAAACAGAAGAAGATATGAACGGATTCTATGATTGGGTAGCAGCTTGGAATAATGATATTAGAAACTTGTATCGTATGGATTATCTTACTAAAGAAATGGAAACGGCCCCCAATATAACGATTGATGGCGTCTACTTTAAAGATGTCACCAAAGAGAACGCAGAAGAACTGTACCAAGAAATGTTCAACTTTGTCATGGTATTAAAGGAGGCAGGGGTTGAGGATTTGGATATTCATATATCTGTCTATGATGAGAAGTACTTGACGGATAAACGCATAGACCTTGAGAATTTTGATGAGAATGTTCTTTATTCTGCTTCAAAAGGGAAAAGAATAGGTTTTAATTTTAGAGAGGTATTGTTGAGTGATATTAAATCATTTGACGATTTTAAAAAGGCAATTATTGTGGTAAGTCAAAGTAGAAATAATTCTGAGAAATGGCTAGGAGGCAAAGATGGCAACTAATTTAGAGCAGTTAGGAGGTGCCACCCTCTAGGGTGGCACCTCATTAACAAATCCGAGAATTAGCTATCAGTAATTTTCTTTCTGTGAGATAATCGTATCAGGAGGATAACGCCATGATACTCGACATTTTAAAAGACAGCTCGTTAACCTATGGGCAAAAGGTCATCGCCCTCGCCAGAGCCGCTGAAGATTCAGTGGAACCAATCACATTAAGCCCAAAACTCAAGCATTACTTAGATACAGAAGTGATTCACCACATGTTCGAAGGCAACGCGCCCTACCGCCCCAGATATATTGTGCCTAACTATAATCTTTTAATGGAAAAAGGCTGTGCATTTTTGAAGCTAGCACCTCCTACAAATTTAGTAGAGGCCCTAGAAACCCTCAAAGTGTTCTACCACCACGTGCCTTCCATTACCACCTTTCCCGTTTATATTGGCGAACTCGATACACTGCTTGGCCCCTTTGTGCCAGAACAAACCGAAGAGGCCTACCAGCAGCTCAAGTGGTTTTTAATCCACCTCGACCGCACCATTACCGATTCCTTTTGCCATGCCAACCTAAGCGGAACAGATAACCCGGTGGCGCGCATGCTGCTAAAGCTCGAAAGGGAACTCGAACACTCGGTGCCCAACCTAACACTTAAGGTTAAAAGCGACACCCCAAACGCACTGATGGAAGAAGCAGTCCTCACGGCGCTTAAAGTAGCCAAGCCAAGTTTTGCCAACGATTCAATGTTTTTAGGTGATTTTAGTCAGCGTCCATATGGCATTGTGAGCTGTTACAATGGCCTTTTAGAGGGTGGCGGAAGTTATACCCTCGTGCGCTTAAACCTCGGTCGTCTGGCAGAGCTTGTTATGACCAATACTAAAGAAGCAACAGATTCAGTAGCCATGTTTATGGACCAACTAAAAGACGCTGTTCAAACAATGCTATTGTACATGGATCAGCGCGTCGACTTTTTATTAGACGAGTCGGATTTCTTCCAGAGCCATTTTCTCGTAAAAGAAGGCTTTATTTCGACAGCGGGCTTTACCGCCATGTTTGGCCTTGTGGGCCTTGCAGATGCCGTTAACGCCATACTCGGTCCAAAGCAATTTGGTTGGACAAGTGAAGCAGAGGCACTGGGCTTAAAGGTAATACAAGCCATCGAAGCCCAAGTCAATCAGCACCATCACAAGGCACTATATGCCACTGATGGCAAGTATGTGCTCCACGCCCAAGTGGGCCTCGATGTAGACATGGGCATTAGCCCGGGTTGCCGCATACCCATTGGCAACGAACCGCCAATGCCCGAGCACATTTTGCGCTCTGCACCCTATCATAAATACTTTCCATCTGGGATTGGCGACATCTTTAGATTCGACGAAACAGTGGGCAAAAACCCTGCATCAGCGGTATCCATTATTCGAGGTGCATTTAAGCATGGCCTGAGGTATTTTTCTCTATACGAAGACAATGCCGATGTGGTTCGTATTACAGGCTACCTTGTAAAAAAATCCGATATCGAGAAGCTCCGCCGGGGCGAACAGGTCATTAACGACGCTGCCGTTCTTGGAAAAGGCGCTGTCGAAAATCAAAAGGTCCTCGATAGAAAATTGAGAACCGACTTAAAGTAAAATAGTAAAGAGTCTATTAGAGATCCAATAGACATAAGAAAAGCGTCCCTTTTTCGGTTTAGAAAAAGTGGACGCTTTTTTGGCTGTGCTGTAATTACATACCGCCCATGCCACCAAAGATCAATTGCATAAGCAGATCTTCGAAAGGCATGCTGTTTTCTTCTGTGATTTCGATATCTGTAGGTGTAACCGGCTGATTAAAGGCATAGTACTCTGTTGCCGCATTGACTGTGATATTCATTGAAGCTTCTTGGTCTTTTGCAGTGAGTACGAAATCCATGGCGACATCGCGTGTGTTGTAGTCTTTGTCGATGCCCATTTTAAAGCTGACGCTGTCGAAAGTGATGTTTTCTTGCATTTGATCGAGCATTGTAGGAAGCTGTTCCATAGATGCGTCGATTTGCGCTTGGAGTTCTTCTGGTGTTGCTTCTTGACCAGATGCCTCTAGGCTTTTAGTCATTGACTCTGTGAGCAATTGCTTTGTGCTTTCGGAAGCGTAGATTGCTGGAATCAATTCTTTGACAAAAGTGATAAATTGGTCGTTGTTCATTTTGATTGTGACGTAGTTTAAGTCGACCTTGCCATCTTTGCCTTCGAAGGGCACTTTGTACTCGGCTGTTAGAAACTCCTCTTTGAGTTGAGCGAGGAATATCGCTGAAACCTCTTTATTGACTTTAGTCATCAGCTCTACATTCATTGTGTTCGCTGCGTCTTGAGACAAATCCATGGTGACAAATTTTTCTGCCATTGGCGTTTTCAAAATCATTTGTGCAAATTCTTTCATGTAGAGATCGACGGCAATCGACATACCATTGGTATCAATGGTCAATTTGCCGTTCATATTGCCTTTTTTTGAATCGCTCGCCATAGTAGCGCTGATTTTCCCAGCATTTACAGCATCGATAATGCCCTTGATACTTGGGTCGAGGGCGAGCATTGCCTCGTTGGCCTCAACTTTTGCAGAGAGCACTAAATCTGTTGAAAGGGTTTCTAATCCTGCGGTTTGATTCAATGTTTTATCGAGTAAAGTAAGTGGTGCTTCTTTTTTTGCACAACCTACAGAGAGTGTCATTACCATAAGAATGACAAGGGCTATCGCTACAATTCGCTTCATGTTGCCTCCTAGAAAAGTATTATCTTGACCTGTGATTTGTGGCCGTTACCTGTTTATTTTAATACCA
>CALFXQ010000146.1 GCA_937958285.1 uncultured Fusibacter sp.
CTTTTAGAGAAGGGGTTAAGTACATCAAGTCACTGGATCTAGATGTGTTCTTTATCACGCTGAATAAATCAGGAAAGCACTTCAAAGAATCAACCCTATATGAAGACTATGCTATCAGCGATTATTTATTCCATTGGCAAACCCAAAGCAGAACAACCATAGATAGCCCAACTGGTAGGCGCTATATAAATCAGAGAACCAATGGTTCCAGAGTCTTGTTGTTTGTACGAGAAGGCAAAACCGATCAATACGGTGTGACCGAAGCATATACTTGTCTTGGTTTGGCCGACTATGTCAAACATAGTGGCAGCGCTCCGATTAGCATTGAGTATCGCTTAAGAGAAAAGATGCCTATTTATGTGCTTAGGCAGAGTAATCGGTATGTTGATTTGGGCTAGTGTGAAAACGGGATCGGATTGTTTTAAACGCCACCGAACACTCTTCTCAATTTCTTTGTTGATTCAAGAATAAATCATTTGCAGGCATTAACAGTTAAGGGATGACAATATTGAATTTTGGTATGCCTGTGATCTCGAGGCGTTGTTACTTAATGTTTCATGTTGAAGATCTGCGCAAAAGAATAATACTCAAGCTTAGTCAAATTTTTCAATCCAAACATGAGAATGCGAATTACAGGTGCAGTTCACAGCATTAGCTGAACAACAAATTGGCTTGCAACTCCAATAAAGTGAGTGCAGCCCTTGCAAATGCTTTTGTGGCAAAGGGCCTTAAAGCCATTGCCCTTTCAGGTGACAGCACAGAAAACGAACGTGAAACCGCCATCGTACGCCTCGAATCCGATAACCCGACTTATCAACTCAACTACATCTTTACTGTGGATATCTTTAACGAAGGCGTCGATATTCCCAGAGTGAATCAAATCATTATGCTCAGACCTACTCAATCAGCCATTGTCTTTGTTCAGCAGCTGGGGCGTGGTCTTAGAAAGACTGAGGGCAAGGAGTATTTAACGGTCATCGATTTTATTGGGAACTACCAAAACAATTTCTTGGTGCCCATTGCCCTTTATGGCGACCACACCTATAACAAGGACAGCCTCCGAAAGCTAATTGCCGCTGAGAGCGAATTGATTCCTGGCGCCTCCACGGTTAATTTCGACCGCATTGCCAAGGAGCGCATCTACGCGGCCATCGATAGCGCCAAGATGAATGCGAAAAAGGACTTGGTGAGCGACTATCAGCTCTTAAAATATAAGCTCGGAAAGATGCCATCCATGATGGATTTTGTCGAGCACGGCAGCCGCGATCCCTTCTTGTACGCGGATTATTCTGGGTCCTACTAT
>CALFXQ010000147.1 GCA_937958285.1 uncultured Fusibacter sp.
GACCTGAGCCAAACTGGCACCCAACTCGTCTGCTTGAATCACCGCTTGAATTACAGTTCTAAAGTCCTCTAGATCGACGCGATGCATTAAATTTTTGAGCGCTAACCTCCGTACAACCCCCATTCTAACTTCCTTAAGAAATTTCTCAAATTCATAGGTCAGTGCTGTACTTTGCGCCTCAATCACTTTTAATACCGCACCATCAAAAGATAAACCAGCTTGAACGCCAATTGTCACTAAATCTAAAGTAAATGGCAAACTTCTTTGCATCTCGGTAGAGCGGTTCTTAGTTCGAATAATCACAATCCATCTAAAGACATAGAGAACCAAACCAAAAGCCAACACGCCAAAAATCAGACTTCTTCCAAGAGATACTCCCACCAACCACAGTGAAACCATGGTCATGATGGCCATAACCGTGGCAATAAATTGCTTTAAAAGCTGCCACTCTAAGGGTGTATATCGCTTAGAAAGTCCGCTTTTGTCGAGTGTTTCTTGCAATTTACTGACCTTGCTATCTGATGTCTTAGAGGCCCAGAGTTTACTCTTGGTCTTCAACCATTGCTGAAATTGCGCCCGTCCGCTAATATGATGGGCTGAAACTGGATCATCTTTGAGTCGCTCAACTAGGCGATGCCTACTGTTAAAGAAATAGTCGCCAATTAAAAAGATGCTTGCAAAGACAATAACACTTGTCGAAACGGCGATGATCAGGCTCACAGCACACCTCCATCATTAATACTCCACTCGAATAATCCCCTTAATAAGCACAATGCCAAGGGTTTCATTAAAAGCTGCCAAACCCAACATGACATTGCCAATAGGCGTTGTAAATAGAAGTGAAATATATGCAGGATTGATAACAAAGAGAAAGGTGCCAATGGCTATAGGTAGAAGGCTTACAATCCATCCAGACAGTCTGCCTTGTGCTGTTAAGGCACTCACCTCTGCGGCGATGCGTTGGCGTTCGCGAAGGGTTTCTAGCATTGTGTCCAAGATATCCGCGAGATTCCCACCGATCTCCTTTTGAATAAAAATGGCTGAAATCATCAGCTGTAAATCCTCTATTGGATAATTGTCTAAAAGCTGCTCAAAAGCATTTTCCATTGGCTTTCCAAGACTCATCTCTTTTACTACCTGTGCAAAGCTTGGTCCGAGTGGTTCAGGGGAGTCTTCAACAACCCTTGTCAATGCCTGAAAAAAGCTATATCCCGATTTCATTGCATTCGAGATGACCTGTATGGCATCGCAAAGTTGACGTTCAAATTGCTTTTGTCTTTGGCGAAACTTTCTCTTCATCATGGTCAGAGCTACAATGTGAATGAGAGCAAGAGAGATAAGCCCAGCGCCAATGTGGACAGCAAGGGTAAATACTATAAATGCAATTAATTGCAAGCCAAAATAACGCGTTAATATTTGCTTAACATCGCCGGTAATGCCAGCCCGTTTAAAGCGCTTGTCGAGTTTCCCATAAGCATTTCTCTTTGGCAGGTGTCTTGTCGAACGCGGCAATTGCGTTTCATTGCCCGCTCCAACAATTCGCTGAACTAATCTCTGTCTATCGAGCATGGTGACAATTAGGAGCACAATGCTAACCAGCGATCCAAAGAATGCCATGGCAATCGCAAGATTCAGACCTTGCATGGAGCACACCTCCCCTAGACATAAAGAAATATTTCAGTTGGTACTTGAATGCCACGCTCTTGCAAAGTATCGACAAATTTGGGTCGAACGCCAGTGAATTCAAATCGCCCCTCCACCTTGCCTTTACTGTCTAGTCCGCGTTGTTTGTATAAAAAAACATCTTGCAGTACAATAACATCGCCTTCCATGCCATGCACTTCGGTGATGTGTGTGATCTTTCTTGAACCATCTTGAAGGCGTGTCTGTTGCACAATCACATCGATAGCAGATGACACCTGATCTCTAATCGCCTTAACAGGTAAATTCATGCCCGACATAAGTACCATGGTCTCTAAGCGCGCAAGCATATCTCTAGGCGCATTGGCATGACCCGTTGTGAGTGAGCCGTCGTGGCCTGTATTCATAGCTTGTAGCATGTCTAGAGCCTCTCCAGAGCGCACCTCGCCAACAATAATCCTATCGGGGCGCATTCTTAGGCTGTTCTTCACGAGGTCTCTAATGGTGACTTCGCCTTTTCCCTCCACATTAATGGGCCTTGTCTCAAGTCGAACCACGTGATTTTGTGAAAGTTGAAGTTCTGCTGCATCTTCTATGG
>CALFXQ010000148.1 GCA_937958285.1 uncultured Fusibacter sp.
TAAATTTTACTATTTTTAATAAAGAAATTTTGCTAATTAAACTTTGAATTAAATATTTTGAAAATACTTTCAAATCCAATTGACAAGCTGTGTTTAGAGGATTAGTATGTGAGAGGCGCAAGAAATAAAAATATTTTGGAGGTTTCATTGTGAGCAATGATATTATTATTGGAATAGTTGTTTTCACGATCACATACATCGCAATTATGTCGGAGAAAATCAACCGTACGGCAGCTGCAGTATTTGGTGCTGTACTGATGCTGATTCTAAATGTGCAAACACAAGAGAAGGCATTTGAACACATTGATTTAAACACGATTTTATTGCTTGTCGGGATGATGGTTATTGTCAATATTATGAAGCGCACCGGCATTTTTGCTTACTCGGCAATAAAGGTTGCCAAATTGGCAAAGGGCGAACCTTGGCGCATCATTGTTCTCTTTAGTATCTTGACTGCTGTCTCATCTGCAGTTTTAGATAACGTAACCACCATTCTTTTGGTGGTTCCGGTAACCTTGGTTATTGCAGACACTTTAAAATTAAATCCAATTCCATTTATAATTCCAGAGGTTTTGTTTGCAAATATTGGCGGTACAGCAACGCTAATCGGTGACCCGCCGAATATTATGATTGGCACAGAAGCCGGTTTGGGGTTTAACGATTTCATTATGAATCTCGCACCTGTGGTGGTCGTGATTACTGTTATAGCAATGTTGGTGCTAAAGTTAATCTATGGTAAAAAATTAGTGTGTGACCCAAAACTACAAAAGGCCATACTGAAAATGGATGAAAATTTAGCGGTGAAAGATATCTCATTGCTAAAGAAGAGCGTTGGTGTTTTGCTCCTTACCTTGATTGGATTTTTTGTCCATCAACCATTGGGCTATGAATCTGCGACCATTGCGCTTTTTGGCGCAGGCTTACTCATGATAATTAGTAAGATTGATGCCGAAGAAATCCTTCACGATGTCGAGTGGCCTACTATCTTCTTCTTTGCTGGTCTATTTATTCTCGTAGGTACACTAGAAGACCTTGGCGTTATCAAGTACTTAGCAGATCAGCTCTTGAATCTCACAAATAGTAATCTACTAATCACCGCGATGCTTATACTTTGGGGTTCAGCCATACTTTCTGCCTTTTTAGACAATATCCCCTTTGTTGCAACCATGATTCCACTAATTAAAGAGATTGGCGCTGTGGGAACACTAGATGTAATGCCACTATGGTGGGCATTGGCACTGGGTGCTTGTTTAGGCGGCAACGGCACAATTATTGGAGCATCGGCAAACGTAATTGCCACAGGGATTTTAGCTAAACACGGCCACAAGGTGTCATTTAAGGAGTTTATGAAGATTGGCTTCCCAATGATGATTTTGTCCATAGCCATAAGTACTGTATACATGTTGGTTATCTACTTTTAAATGATATAAGGGGTGAACGATGAGGAATTTAATTGAAGCCGAGGTCACTTTACAAACCATGAAACTCGAGCAAATGGGTGGCAAGGTACGGGTTATAAGCAGTAAAATGTGTTATGTAAAATTTGACTTAAGTGGTTTTCAAGTGGAATATGCGTACAATGTGAATAAGCACGGCAATTACTTTCTAGAACGTATTGCACCTTACCCTCTGCCTCTTAGAGAATTTGATAGAGAAGATGCAGTGATTGAAATCATTGAAATTGATCTCGAACAGTTTAAAAATGCTATTAAAAGTCACAATATTGATTCCTTTATAAACATCAATCGCAAATTAACTCAAACCATTAAACGATTTGAAGATCTTTTTCTTTATTACAATGTTCCTTCAGAAGAAAATGAAATTATCTTTAAAAGAATTGCAGAGATTGATGAAGAAATTGAGAAGACAAAAAAGAATTCTCAACGGATCTATTTCAGAAAAGATCCAGAAAATTTGTAACAAGTTGTGTGAGGCATATTCTTCTCGGGTATTAAAAATAGTAACCAAGGGGGACTATAGACATGACTGTACACTATGGATATAACTATAAAAAAGACTTAATAAAGAAAATGCGCCAACAATACGCCAAGGAACTTGAGCGATTAGCACTTTTCAGAGCACATCAAATGCAATTAGATGAAGCGCAAGCCCTTATTGTGAGCTTCTTCCAAGATGTGAAAGAAGAATTTAAAGACCTCGCGATTGTATCGAATGGGGAAGTGATTGTAGACGAGCAAGAGAATGGCTATTTTCTTAAAATGAAGATTCACCAAGCCTCGATTCAATTTTCTAGAAAAGAAGAAGTCATCGAAATTGAGTTGAGTCATTACAACGAGCAAGAGCAATTTTTAGAAAGTCATGTTGTTGCTTTTGTCATACCATCAGACAAAAAGTGTAGGTTAAAACGCGTCGGCAAAGTTCACGATGGTTCGAGTTTCGACGAGCTAGCGATAAATAGTTATGTTCGCATGGCGTTTTCACATTTGTTAGATCTAGAAGGATGATATATTCTTGAAGGTGCGTGTATAGTGATTATTTCTCATATAGTAGCTGTGGGTTTAAATGGCGTCATCGGTAACGAGGGTCAATTGCCATGGCATGTTCCAGAAGACTTGCAGCGTTTTAAAGCACTAACGATGAACAAAACACTCATCATGGGAAGAGTTACTTTTCAAGGGCTACCAAAAAAACTAGAAGGGCGCAGAATAATAGTGGTTTCTAGAAAATATAAGGTGCTAGAGGGCGCAGAAGTGGTATCTTCATTAGAAGAAGCAATCGCGCGTTGTGCTCACGATAATGACGAAATTTTTATTGCGGGTGGAGAGACACTTTATAGAAAGTCTATGTCAATGACAAATCGCGTCTATCTAACTGAAATTGCAATGCGCCCCAGCGGTGATTCATTTTACCCTCTAGCACAATTATCTGAGTTTTCCTTAGCTGTTAGAGCAGAAAGTGCAGATCCACAAGTGGTGTGCTATAAAACATTAAATAGATAAAAGCACAGTTTTTCAGATAAACAGCGATGTTTAGCCGAGAAACTGTGCTTTTCATTTTAATAGTGACAAGGTAAGATCAGCATCTTGAATATGCCAATTTTGATTGAAGCGAAGCTTCACATCTTCTAAGAAATGGGTGATAGACTTGTCTAAACTTGAGGGTGATTCGGGTTGGACCCTCAAATATATATCGAAGCAACGGGTGGTTTTGGAAGTGCTTTGCATAAAATTCACTTCAATTTGAGTGTGGGTCTGATTCGCTTCTAAATGAAAGACGGTGCTTGCGGATTCCAAATTTAACTCTGATAGGGGATGCAAAACCTGAACATCACCTAAACTTTGCAACATAATCTGAAAAGGTCCTTCTGTCGCAAACAACTTTTTTATTTGATGGTAATGGGCATTTACACGTAGTTTATAGAGACGAAATGACATATTAACTCCTTATCTAATAGTGGCGATGGGTTTACATTGTTCACTATCTCAGATATTATGAGAGTGGTGTGACAAGGGTGGCATTCTCAATTGTTCACCGTCCATAGCTCACATATATTATAACAGGATTGGACAAAAATATGAAAGACAAACAACACAATCAATTGATGATACACAACGGAACTTTAGTCGAGCAGGGGCAAGTTCAAGTACCACTTGAAGTCTATTATGAGGTAATGAAAGTAAAGCATTGTGTGATTATGTTTAAAGAGTACCATCTAAAACGACTAATGATTAGTCTGGAAAATCTTTATCCTATTGAGAAGTTCTTCTTTCAGGACTGTGAGACACTCCTTACTGAAATGGGTTGTCTTGAAATGAATATACGTTACAGTGTATTTTGCGATCATTCAGGCTGGCACCGTATTGTACAATATATACCTGCTTCTTATCCAACCGATCAGATGTATGCAAAGGGTGTAAAAACGAAAACGCGCCTTTTTAATCGCGAGGCACCTAATAAAAAGGTGATGACCGAAGGGTTGTTAAATATGAGAAATGACATTGATCGCGAAGAGGTTTACGATTTTTTATGTTACGATGAACACATGCAACTCTTAGAAGGCACCAAGACAAATGTGTTTTTTATCGTGGATGGTATAATATACACTGCACCTGATCATAAGGTACTAGGTGGGATTACAAGAAAAGTCATTTGCGAAGTGCTCGAAGAAAATGGAGCACTTGGGGCAAATGACAATATTCTAAACACCATGAACTTAGGTTTTAAATATGAGGCTTTGCCGCTTTCGTTATTGGGGAAGGTAACGGCTGCTTTTCTCACGGGCACTTCAATTGGCGTACTCCCGATTAGTCAAATTGACAATTATGAGTTGCAGACTGTTGAATTTTCAGCATTACAAGCGTTAATGGCAATGTATAGAGACATAGAATCGCGCTATATTTCCAGCAATTAACGGACAATTAGCACGGAGACCTTTGCGTGGTGTACAATTTTATCGGTAACGGAGCCCAATAAAAATCGCTTAATTGCCTTGTTGCTGTGTGTACTCATCACTATGGCATCACAACCTAGAGCCTCACACTGATCGAGTATGCAATGGGCCGGATCACCAATTGCAAAAGCTGTACTTACCCGAACGCCACTGTTTAAAAAACAATCAAGCCCTTTATCCAAAATGTCCTTGGCGACTTTGTCGGGATCAATGACGATTTGCTGATATGCAACTGGATCATTTACCCACGCGATTGAGGGAGATATTTCCTGAGCATTAAA
>CALFXQ010000149.1 GCA_937958285.1 uncultured Fusibacter sp.
TGAAGGTTAAGCCAGTAAACGACGCGCCGGCCTTCGAGGCACTGATCTTGCCAGAAAGCGATGAAGATGCCTTAGTCAAGGCCCAGGTCAATGCAACGGATGTAGATGGCGATACACTAATTTATAGCATTGATAGTGTTATTGGTGGTGCTGCATCAATTTTAGGCAATCAATTGATTTATATGCCTTTCAAAGATTTTAATGGCAAGGCAGAAATTCAGATTGTTGTTGAAGATGGAAAGGGCGGCCGGTCTAAGCAACTTATTAACTGGCTAGTAAAACCAATCACAGATGTTTATTACTTTGCAAATGGCGCTCTCAATGGCTCGGCACCAATTAACAGTAAGCATTATGCAGTTGGTCAACCAATCTCGTTTGATTGGAATACAGGTTTAATGACAAAAACACGTCATGACATGATGGGGTGGAGCCTGTTGAATGCAGCTTACGCCGATCAGATAAAAGACCGCGTTTATGTACCAGGCGAAACCATTAATGCACCTGCAGATGGCTCAGATATCAAAATTTATCCAGTCTGGAAGGAGATTGTTGTAACAGAGAGCACTTTGCCAACGCCTATTGCCATTGGCTTAGCGCCTCAAACAACGCCCCAAACTTCACCGGGCACAACACCTGCACAACCCTCTGGGAATAATGGTGAGGTGGTTATCGATAATCCCAATATTCCATTAGGTAGTATAGATTATACGGACTTAAATACCGTGCCTTGGGCCTCTGAGGTTATGAAGTCCATGATTGATAAGGGCTATATAGCTGGACGAACCGACAAGTTGTTTATGCCAAAGGCGGCAATTACAAGAGCCGAATTCATATCTCTACTTGTTAAAGCACTATCGTTACCGCAAAATACAAGTACAAGAACATTTAAAGATGTACTGCCAGAAACATGGTATGCATCGGATGTTGCAACTGGTGTATCCTACGGCATCATCAAAGGCATCGATTTAAATAACTTTTCCCCAGATGGTGTTATAACGCGCCAAGAAGTGGCGACAATATTGGGTCGCGTAGTCGTGATTCGCAATAGAGCTCTACCAGTGGGCAAAGAAGTCCTCATGCGCTTTAAGGATTGGAAAGCCATAGCAGAGTGGGCACTACAAGGCTCACAACAAAGTGTTGCTAGGGAATTGATTCAAGGTAACGGTAGCCTGTTCGTACCTAAGGCCAATGCTAGCCGAGCCGAGGCGATGATGATGGTCTACCGATTGGTAGATCTGGTGAAATAAAGTATAAACATTAAGCAACCAAGTGACAGAGAAAGGTGTCATTTTCCACAGATGCATTGTGAAAAATGACATCTTTTCTTCGTCCCAAAGTGTGATGACAGGATGGGAGTAGAAAAATGAAAACAGATGCTGATACAAAGCACCGCATTTTTGGCATGACCTTTTCGAGTATTTATGTACTGTATCTTAATAAGATAGAGCGAAAAGACCGCACAAAAGACGAGTTAGATCAAGTGATTTTATGGCTTACAGGTTATACTCAAGAGCTACTCGATAATCAGATTGAAAAACAAGTGACCTTCGAAACCTTTTTCGATGAAGCAGTGCAATTTAACCCAAGGGCCGAATTGATTAAGGGCTCTATATGTGGTGTAAAATTGGATGAGATCGAAAATCCTTTAATGAAAAAGATTCGCTATTTGGACAAGATCGTAGATGAGTTGGCAAAGGGCAGAGCATTAGAAAAGGTATTGAGATGAATACCGAAAGCAGGGAATTGATCAAAGGGCATAAACAGATCTTTCAGTACGTGACGACTAAACTTGAGCAGGGAAACCGCGATCGCTGCGGTGGAGGTTTGTATCCCTTTAGAAAGCGCTCAGATCATACGTTAAGAGTGTATCAGTGGGCAAAATTACTCATGCAAAAAAATAAATCTGAAAGTCTTGAAAATGAAAGCCAATCGAATAAGGTAGATAGTGAAGCAGTGCTTGTCGCGGCGCTGTTTCACGATATTGGCTACTCTGTGGTACCCGAAGATCAGAAGAAGCATCATGCTGCCTATAGCGCTGAGTTGGCGCATGCTTATTTAATTGATCATAACTATCCGCCCGATTTTACTGAGCTGGTAGTCTTTTTAGTCAGCCAACATTCCAAAAAATCATATCTTTTAGATGATGGAGTCATTCCCGAACTCGTTATACTGCTTGAAGCGGATTTATTAGATGAAACAGGGGCAATGTCAATTGCTTGGGATTGTATGATGGAAGGCGCACTTCCAAATCAGTCCTTCGAGCAAACACTGAATCATATTGAGAGATACACTCAGACGCAAATCGCTCACAACCCAATGAGAAGTACTGTTGCAAGACGCATTTGGGATGAGAAGATCGCTCTGGTTAAGAATTTTGTTGAGCAGTTCAAGCAAGATTTGTTCTTATAATAGAACGTCGCAATTATTGGGAGGGTTAAATGCCGTACGAGATTATAAGAGCAGATATCACGAAACTTAAAGTCGATGCCATTGTGAATTCCGCAAACACCTCATTACTGGGGGGTGGAGACTTAGAAGATTGCCAAGTGGGTCAATCTAAAGTGACTAAAGGCCATAACTTGCAGGCTGATTACGTGATTCACACTGTAGGCCCAATTTGGCAAGGGGGCAATCACGGGGAAGAAGCATTGCTGAGGTCATGCTACCGTAGTGCCCTTAAAGTGGCTACTGATCTAGGGTTAAACCATGTAGCCTTTGCTCTTATATCGAGTGACGTTTTTGGTTATCCAAAGGGTTTGGCGATTTATGTGGCGCAGTCAGAAATACGTGCCTTTTTAAACAAGCATGAAATGATGATCTCTTTGGTGGTGTTTGACAGAAAAACCTACGATGTAGCCGAGAGTACTTTAGCATCTGTGAAAGCTTATATTGATGATCATTATGTACATTCGCAGTGGGATGCACGCCAATTTCTTGAAAAGTCAGTGAAATGCTCGACAACTGAGGCTAAAGCGTTTGATTTAGATTCAGAAGAGCAATCTATTTTAGATGTATGTGAAGCGGGTATTAGCTTTGAGACGACTCTAGAGCTACCCTATAAAAAGAAGAAACACCGAGAAAAATTTGAATTAAAACTTGAAACCAGTTTTTCTGAACATCTTTTAACCTTAATTGACAGTAGTGGCATGACAGATGTTCAGACATACAAGCGTGCTAATATAGATCGAAAATTGTTTTCAAAGATCCGAGGCGATAAGTATTATCAACCTAAGAAGCAGACTGCATTGGCACTAGCGATTGCACTTGAACTCGACCTAGAACAAACGCATATTCTCCTTCAAAAGGCGGGTTATGCATTGTCTAAAAGCAGTGTCTTCGATTTAGTAATCACCTACTTTATTGAATCTAGAAATTACGACATTTACGAGATCAACGACGTGCTTTTTAAAATGGATGAACCACTACTATGTGCAAAGCTTTAGTTATTTGCAATAGATGTCGCTTGGCAGGCGACCAATTGAGGTGAAGTTAGTGTTATCCTTTAATTGACCATTAAAGGAGGGTATACCAATGAAAAAAGACCTAACTGAACTTGTTTTTATTTTGGATCGAAGTGGTTCTATGAGCGGCTTAGAAAAAGATACAATCGGTGGCTATAATGCCATGTTGGCAAAGCAAAAGCACAAAGTAGGTAATGCTGCAGTAACTACAGTATTGTTCGATGACGACTACGAAGTATTGCATGACAGAATTCAAATCAACGGGGTGCAGCCAATAAATGACAAACAGTATTTTGTACGAGGATCGACGGCATTGCTCGATGCTGTTGGAAAGACCATATTAAAAATTGCCAACGTTCAAAAAAACACACTCGAAGAAGAGCGTGCTGAAAAAGTACTCTTTGTGATTACTACAGATGGGCAAGAAAATTCGAGTCATGAGTTTTCGTACGATAGAATTAAGTCAATGATTGAGAAACAGAAGACAGAACATAAATGGGAGTTTATTTTTCTCGGTGCGAATATCGATGCTGCAAAAGAGGCGGCAAAATTCGGGATTGCAAGTGATCATACCGCACAATTTCACAATGATTCAGAGGGTGTTGCATTAAATTATGCGGTTGTTAGCGAGGCTGTTAGTGCCATAAGATCTGGAAAGCAGTTGTCGAAGCATTGGAAAAAAGAAATTGAAGAGGACTTTAAAAACCGCAAGGCATAACTTGACCAAAAAAACCTTGCTAAAACTTTGTTTTCGCAGTTCCCCAGGGTACAAAACATCTCGATTTAGTGGTAAGATAGTTTCATAGAATTCACTAATCCAAGGAGATCAGCACATATGAGAATTGTAGCCGATAGCAGCTGTGACTTAACTCAAGAGATGAAAGACAGAATGAGTATTACCTTGGTACCGTTAACAATATCAGTCGGTGAAAGACAATTTCGCGATGATGAATCTTTGATAGTAGAAGAAATGCTAAGCGCAATAGATGCCTCAAATGAGGTGCCAAGATCTGCTTGCCCGTCTCCACAAGAATTTATGAACGCCTTTTTAGAAAAGGGTTCAGTTTTTGCTGTAACACTTACCAGTGCATTGAGTGGTACATACAACAGCGCGATAATCGCACGGGATCTATTCCTTCAAGAAAACCAAGAAAAATTCATTCATATTTTTGATTCTAAGGGTGCAACCGCCAAAGAAACGTTGATCGCACTAAAGCTCGATGAGTTAATCAAAAAGGGGCTCCAAGAGAACGAGATAGTAGCTGAAGTAAATGCATATATTGAAAAGACAAAGTTGTTCTTCCAATTGGGAACACTAGATATCATGATAAAAAATGGTCGCATTAGCAAGTTAAAGGGTTTTATCGGTGGCATTTTAAACATCAAGCCCATTCTCTATGCCACGGCAGCCGGCGAAGCAGAGCTCTTCGAAAATGTCCGTTCCGAAAAAAAGTCAGTCCGACGTTTAGTAGAACTTATTGGCGAACAGTGTTCCGATTTTTCAGAGCGCGTTTTGGCAATTACCCATTGTTATGCGCCAGAAAAAGCAGAGATGATCAAAAACGAAATTGAAGCACGCTACAATTTTAAACAGGTGTTGATTGTACCCACTAGAGGGCTAAGCAGTCTTTATACAGCAAGGGGCGGCGTCACTATCGCCTTCTAAATTTACCAAGTATTAATTGCAAAGTTATAAATAACAGCTTTAAGTGCTCACCAAAAAATGTGAAGTGATCACCAATATGTGAGCACTTTTTCATTGCAATAGTACAAGTGATGACTTGGAATTATGCTTAAGAGTGAGGGGAGGTTAGAAGGGTGTCGTAAAAGAAAAAATAAAGAACGAGATCACAAAGAGCAGCACCACCCAGAGTACGCCTGCCCACCATCTACGCTTCGTTGAGCCAAAATAGAACATCATTACAAACACATGCATAGCTACAATAATCAGAACCCCAATCCCCATGGTGGCACTGCCCAAGGAAATTAGAAGATAAAACACCAGGTTAAAACTCCAAAGTAGCATAAAGAGAAAGCCGCGCCCACGCCGGGAGAGGTTTCGATTTAAGGGTTGTGTAGTTTGTTCTAGTGTTGTATTGATATGTGTGCCTTCTGCATTTGTGGTATTCACTCTAACGCAATCAGGTAGATTGGCCAGGTCTTCTTCTAGCTCTTGTCGGCTTAAAGCGTTTATTTTACGCATACTGAGCACTGGTCGAAGTTTAAGACCATACTTAATACACACGTTTTTTATTCGCTTTTGAACTTCGCTAAAATCGTAGCGCATTTCGACGATTTCGCCTTTTTCATTGGTTTGCACGCGCACAAACTCACGATTGCCTTGTTTGCTCACGCGACGCGTAGATTCATTATTAAAATTTGATTCCATATCGCCCTTTGCAAATCCAGTATCACGTTCGACGATCTTTTCGTAGTATAATAGATTGCGGCCCTTCACATCGAGTGCGATGCCAAGTGTAAATTCCACTTCGTAGGCACGCGTGGATTGACCTACAATTTTCATAAGTTCGTTGACGTAAATATCGGCATCGCCAGAAAAATCCAGGCGAAAACCCATTTCTTGAAGTACTTGCTTGATGTCTTGTGTCAGAAGTTTCTTCATAACTTGTCCCTCCCAGGAGGCGGATCATGATCGATGTAATTGCGACGAAACTCAACAAACCTCTATTGCCTTCAACTTTTGTGCGCAACGATTTAAGAGTAAACACACTGAATCGTGGCCGTGTGATTGTGGTAAGTGCCCAAGCGGGCGCAGGCAAGTCTACGACCGTCAGTTACTGGTTAGAGCATCAAGCTACACCTTATATCTGGTATGGTCTCGATAGGTGGGATGATGATTTTTTTCAATTTTTCACTTACTTTGCTAAGGCCATCGAACCCCATCGGCCCCTTATTGCCAAGCAGATGCTAGAACTACTAGAAGCGGGCTCATCCATCTTGCACGATCAATGGATACAAAGCTTTATAGTACTGCTTCACGGTATTAAGCTGCCTTTAATTCTCGTGTTCGACGACTTCCATAATATCACAGACCCAGTAATACTCAAAATGTTCAACACATTGCTCCTACATATGCCCGAGGGATTGATATTGTGCATACTTACCCGAGAAGTACTACCCCTTCAACTGGCACGCATGAGGGCTACCAATCAGCTCCTTGAAATAGATATGAGTCAGTTGCAATTTACTTACGAAGAAACCCTCCACTTTTTATCATCGCGATTGAGCATTACCCTTAGCGATACACAATTGAAAAATATCTACAAGCGCACTGAAGGCTGGGTGGCGGGGCTTCAGCTCTTTGCCATTTCCTTAGAAGTGGCATCAGACAAAAATCAGGTCATAGAAGGACTCATCCAGCATTCAAGTCATATAATGGACTACCTTCACGAAGAAGTACTGGGGCAGCACGATTACAACATACGCGATTTTTTACTGCAAAGTGCCATCTTAAGAGATTTCTCTGCACCGCTTTGCAACTTTGTGCTGGGGAGAAATCAAAACGACAGCCAAGAGTTAATCGACTATCTCTTAAAGACGAATAGCTTTTTAATTGCACTAGATGCCAAGAACCAATGGTATCGCTATCATCATCTCTTTAAGTCTTTGCTTCTCAAGCGACTAGAGCAAACACAAGGGGCGCTGATACCCGAGCTATATCGCAGAGCGGGTGAATGGCATGTAAATTTGCAGCAATATCATGAAGCCATGCACTATTACTTAGAGGGCAACTGTACCGCTGAGGCAGTTTCATTGTTAGAGTACCTTTGGCCGCAAATGGACATCGACTTTAGGTCGGGTACATGGTTAGAGTGGACCAAACAACTGCCACTTTCAGCGATTGAAGCTAGACCAGTGCTTTGCTTAGGGTATGGCTGGGCATTACTCGACCAAGGTGCGGTAGACAAATGTGTGCCATGGTTTGATCGCGTGGAGCATTTTCTAAGTAGTCCAGAGCGTCTGGCAGACAATACCCATAATGCCCATAACACCCATAACAATCACAACAGTCAAATAGATATATCTGCCTATCATTTAAGTGCCAAAGCATATATTGCTGCAATCGAAGGCCGCTATTCAGATTTGGTGCAGTGGACCGAGCAATTAGAAGCGCACATCCAAAATTTTGGCCATACTTCCATTCAAGCACATCGCTTTACTTGGGCTATCACATCATTTATGGGTGCCTTGCATTGGGGACAGGGCAATTTAAGTGCTGCAAGAATGCTGTTGCATAAGGTTTGGAAATCTCAGCAAGGAAAACTGAGCCCGATTGTGCTATATTCATATCTCGGGTTAGTTGTGGAAATACAAATTTTGCAAGGTGAACTCACAGAAGCACGTGCGCAATTAGAAGCGGCAATCGCAGAGGTTGAAAAGGCCCAAATTGCGCCAATACTATTGGCCAGTTACTATTTACACTTGGCGCAGATCGCTGTTATTCAAGGTGAACGCGACCAGGCATTTGAGTACTTAGAAAAGAGTCAGTCTTATGGGTATCGCTTTGAATCCGTAGATTGGCGCTACAAATACTATATACTTCAAGCGAGAATCTACCTACAAGAAGGTATGTTTGAAAAGGCAAAAGCCTATCTCGAACTAGAAAAGCCCGCGCGCTTCCATAAGCCAGTGCCAGAAGTTTTCACAACAGAGGTACTAGTGGTGTGGCATCTGTTAATGTCAGAGCCAGAATCGAAAATGGGCGTGTATCATCTTAACCGCGCCATAAAGCAACTGAGCAAAATGGACCTACACGATGAACAGTCTCTCCCCGCTTATATAGATGAACAGTATTGGAAGGCAATTCTGCTATTTTGCCCCCTAGAGCATCATCTTGTACCCCTCGAAACACTCTGTAGACAGCTTTTGAATCGGTCTGTTGCTCAAGGTCGAACCATTCAAATAATCGAATACACACTGCTGTTAAGGCGTTTTACTAAGAGCGATTACAAGCGGCAACAGTTGTTAGAGCGGGCTCAAGAACTCGCTAAGCCAGAGGGCATTGTAGAGCCCTTCGAAGTTTTCGCCAGCGATACGCACATTGGGGCTAAAGTACCAGCACTCTCACTTAAAGTCATCAAAGAGCGCCACAATGAAGAATTGCCGGAACCGTTGACAATCAGGGAGATGGAAATTCTCCACCTCATTAGCAAAGGATATTCCAATGGGGAAATCAGCAATATGCTCTTTATAGCCCTCAGCACTGTAAAGAGCTACAATAACGTACTCTTTCGCAAGTTGGAAGTAAAGCGGCGCACAGAAGCCGTTGCAAAAGCCCAGAACTTAGGTCTATTGTAACAACACTTATGCACCGACTCTTTTGTACCGACTCTTTTGTACCGAGAAGACAAAAAACCAACTTTAGTTGGTGTGAAAGGCCAACAGAACCATGTATTATAAGGCTATCCTAATAGCGGAGGTGACCAATGTTAGATATCCGGATTGTGATTAGCGGGCTTTGGATAGCGACCATGCTTATTTACTTACTTGGCGATGTACTGAGATTGTTCTCTGGAGATGCTGCGGTTGGAAAAATTGCAGATAAAATAGCTGGACAAGGTATGTGGTTGGTAGTATCTATCATTATGCTCGTGCCAATCGCCATGCTGGTTTTAACGTTAATTGTGCCTATGCCTTGGATTCGCAACATAAATCTAGTGGCGGCGGTACTCGTGTTTTTCTTTAATATTATTGGGCTTCCTTATAAAGGACATTACGATAACTTTTTAATCGTCGTAAGTCTATTGTTGAACATTGTGGTGTTTTATTATAGTTGGTTTTGGTGAAAGCAGTTAAAGCGGATTGCAAAAGAGAGGAGGACATAGATATGAAGGCGATTGTTCAAAAAAAGTATGGACCAGCAAATACCCTTGAATTATCACAAATTGAAAAACCAACACCAAAGGCGGGTGAAGTACTGGTTCATGTAATTGCTACATCCCTCAATGCGCCGGACTGGAGACTCCTCAGAGGCAAGCCATGGTTTATGCGTTTGAGTACAGGTTTATTTAAACCTAAGGCCTTGGTGCGCGGCACAGACATTAGCGGTGTTGTTGAAGCTATCGGCCCAGATGTCTTGCAGTTCAAAGTTGGCGATGAAGTCTTCGCCGATCTAGCAGATTCAGGTTTTGGCGCATTTGCAGATTACGTGAGCGTTAAGGCCTCCGTTCTTGCACATAAACCAAAAGGATTAGGTCTTTTAGAGGCCGCGGCTCTGCCGCTCACCTCGGTTACAGCGCTTCAAGGGCTTCGCAATGCAGGCGCGGTCAAGCCTGGCGAACGTGTGCTGATTGTCGGTGCTTCCGGCGGTGTGGGCAGTTACGCCGTTCAACTAGCCAAGCACTTTGGGGCACATGTCACGGCGGTAACAGGGCCAAGGAATACTCAACAGGCACTGAAACTAGGTGCAGACATCGCCCTAGACTACACCAAAACGCCCCTTAGTAGTATCGACCAAACTTTCGACCTAATCTTGGGCATACATGGATTTCAGACCCTAGATACCTATAGAAACCTTATGACACCTAAAGGCCGCTTTGTGATGATTGGCGGAACCTCGCTAAAGCAAATCCTTCAAATCACTGCCTTCGGTAACTTTCTATCGCAAAAGGGCGGACAGCGCTTTATTGGCCTTCTCGCAAGACCATCGGCAGTGGACTTATCCCTTATTGCAGAGCTCGTAGAAAAGGGCATGCTGAATCCCGTTATCGAAAAGACCGTG
>CALFXQ010000150.1 GCA_937958285.1 uncultured Fusibacter sp.
GGAGTTGGCGCAAGAAGTGAGAGCAGCTAGCTTGAGGTTTAAAATATAAGCGACATTAAATAAATGCCGTGAAGTGATAGAAGTCTATCACATCATGGCATTTTTTATATGTGAAAACCTAAGCGTGACAAACCTAGAAAGAAAACACATGATCCGATGCATTGGAGAAGGCCAAGGCACGGAATTCTGTGACTTTCTGGCACGGATAATCTGTACAGGTTTCGCAAGTAGTCACTTGCTTTTCAATGCCACAGCGACGAATTTCACAGCTGCTACAGTAACCACAAAGCTGTTGGGATTGGCAACCAAAACAGACCATTGACTCCGATTTAAAATCGTGTTTAAAGGAGGCGCGCCACTGTGCAGCTATAGCTTCTTGTGCTGCGCTTCGCAAATCGCCTATAGGCATCATAGCAGCCTGATACACTTTGCAATGCTCACAATCTATGCCACAAAATCCATTTGTCATAAAGGGCTCTCCTATCTCACGGTGGGCAATTTATAGATAAAGAGATCTGACTCAGTACCACTGAAGGCAGAGTCACCATAGAGTTGTCCATGGGTGCCGCCAGTCTGATACAAGTTACCTTTTGCGTCCATTGCCAATACGGTGCCACAGGTGCTGAATTCGGGTATTAGTGTTTTGTTCCACACCATATTGCCGTCTGCATCAAGTTTTATAAGAAAGGCGTGGCAATCGTCATAATTTTCGCAGCCACTGACAATGACAGAATCATCGTCGTTTTTATCGAGAATAATGCCATGAATGCCATCCCAGCGCGAAGTTCCAAATTGCTTTTGCCACAATACCTGACCCTCTGAATCGACCTTTAAGAGTACGGAGTCGCCTTGGCCTGCAGATTTTTCAATCCAATCGCCATCTGTCCAAGCGGATAGATAAATCTGCTGCTTGCTGTTTACAACGATGGATGTGGCATTCTCACTAAAGGCGGAGCCATATTGATAACTTTTTAAGACCTTGCCCTCTGGTGAGATAAAACTCAGAAAAATATCGTTGGTGCCATAGCTTTCAGCGCCTACAACACCTTCAGTTTCTCCAATTGCGTACAAATTGCCCTGCGTGTCGATGTGAAGACCTTTTACTAGGTCTTTTTCTTGTGAGCCCCACTGACATACCCAGAGTATTTTTCCCTCAGGGCTGAGCTTTAGGATGCAGGCATCTGCGTAACCAAAGGATTGATTGCCCAATTGCCCTGAGGTTGATCCACCAAGGTAGATGTTACCTTGGGAATCCAACTGTATTGCGTGACTTGAGCCACTGTCGATGCCGCCATACTGCTTGGTCCATTGTATCTTGCCGTCTGTACTAATTTTTTGTACATATAGCGATCCAACGCCAGAATCAGCTGAAAATATCCCAGAAGTTGAGCCTGTTATGTAAATGTCGCCAGCATCGTTTAAAACCATCGCAGCAGCAGATTCATCGCCATCAGTACCATTTTGAAGGGCCCACAGGCGCTTGCCAGAAGCATCAAATTTAGCCACTAGAATGTCAGTTAAGCCTTGATTCTTTGCGGATATATCTCCCGTGGTAAAACCTGCTACATAGCTGTTACCACTTTCATCTGCAGCAACTGTCTGGCCTAAGTCTTGAGTAGGGGAACCTAACTGCTGTCCCCATTCAATCTCACTGGCACTGCTCATCGTTGCCAAGGCAATAGGTTGGATCACGCGCTGTGCACCATTTTGCTTGGTATCAGATTGAGTCGTAAAAGTGACGTTCTGACAGCCCCCTAAGGTTAATGCTAAAATGATTAGCACACATAACCAGGTCGTTTGCATTGCGATTTTTTCTTTGAAGCTTTGCCCCATAACATCGTTTTTCATATTCCACCTCGCTGTTTATTCGGTAACTGTCAATTTGACTTTTGGACGTTACTCGTTGTATACTCGAACTATAGCAAACAATCTTGTAACGGTCAATAGCGATTTAGGAGGTTACAGTTGGATTTCTTAATGGCAGTCAAGTTCTTCGATACCCTTTGGTTTATTAAGCAGAAAAACGTGGACCCTCTCGACGATCCCGATATGGTTAAAAAAATAGTGGAACAAATAATGGGTAGAGCACTAGATGTAGAACCAAGTACTTTAACAGTTGGCCTGAAAAAATTTCGAGGGGAATTGATTCAAGTTATTGAGGCACTTCAACTGGGGCAATTTGAAAGTCAGCATGTTCAAGCATTGTTAAATGGGTACCTTCAAGGTTCAATAGGTAAACGAGAAATTGCGGAATTTGAACCTGGTGTATTTCAGTTGGCTTTTGTGCCAATAATTGTCGATGAGGCTTTTGTATTATCTGAACTGGCGTATATATGGTATATTTTACTATTTGAGAGAGAGCGCTCGCGCATCAAAATTTGTGAGCAGCCAGAATGCGCCTGTGTTTTTATAGACGAAAGTAAAAGTCGCTCAAAGCGTCATTGTAGTCCTAATTGCGGCAATGTGATGAAAGTGCGCCGATTTAGGGCAAAGCACGGGTGACACGTGCCACCCTCGAGCCACCCTCGAGCCACCCTCGTGCCACCCTCGAGCCACCCTCGTGCCACCCTCGAGGGTGGCACCTTTTGGCTCTTGACAAAGTTAAGTTGGTTAACTAATATATAGTTAACCAACTTAACTTTTTGCATTATCATGTGAGGTGACCCATGAATGAAGTGTTTGCCAAGGCCGCAGAAACTGTATCGCTGTTTTGCCGCTTAAATATTAACTCAAAGAAGGATTTGCCAGTGCGCTCTAGCGAAATGGGACTC
Source organism: uncultured Fusibacter sp. (assembly GCA_937958285.1). GTDB lineage: Bacteria > Bacillota > Clostridia > Peptostreptococcales > Acidaminobacteraceae > QQWI01. The sequence continues at coordinate 2,772 of CALFXQ010000150.1, forward strand.
CTGATTCTGATTACCAACAGCGAGCACCCGGTAACTCCGGCTTTTGCTGCGATGTTTTTCAAGGTCAAAAAGCCCATGATCACTGCCATGGTCACAAACCTACACAAGATGGGCTACCTCGAGCGGACCCCCTCTTCGCTTGACAAGCGCAGCTTTTCTCTGACCCCGACGGAAAAGGCGAGACTACTGGTTATAGAGACCTACTCCGAATACATGAAAACCATGGCCATCCTAGAAGATAAACTGGGTAAAAAGGATTTTGAGAAGTTAGTCACGCTGCTTGAGCGTTCAAATGCAGCACTTCTAGAGGACAAAAGCAATGGGTAAGGTGATGGTAACGGGTGCTCTTGGCAATGTGGGTGGCTTTGTGGCCCAATATCTTATCGAGCAAAATCAAGTGGTCGTCGCTGCGGATATTAGTTTAGAGGGCTTAAGGGCGCGGTATGGCGAGGGCGCGGAATGTGTCTATTTCGATTTCACTGATCCTACGACCTTCGATGGTGTGCTTAAAGATGTTGACCGGGTATTTATTATGCGTCCGCCGCACCTTGGAAAGCCGAAGGATTTAGAGCCATTTGTCGAGGCGCTAAAGGCAAAGGGGGGCATTCGGTTGGTATGCTTTTTATCGCTGATTGGGATCGAAAGCAATCCTATACCGCCGCACTATAGGATCGAAAAGCTGATTGAAAGGGCGGGATTGCCCTATTGTCATATCGGGCCAAGTTTTTTTATGCAGAATATCAGTGGGATTCACGCCTTCGAAATCAAGCATTTTGATCGCATTTTAGTGCCGGTTAAGGGTGCGCTGACTAGCTTTATCGACGCTGAGGATGTGGGCGAGATTACAGCGAGGGTGCTTTGCGAGCCAGAAAGGCACTTAAACCGGGGTTACTCGATTACTGGGCCAACGGCTATGGATTACCATCAGGTGGCTGCTATTTTAAGCGAGGTGCTTACTAGAAAAATTGCTTATGCCAATCCCAAGCCTTCCTTCGCCAAGGCCTATTGGATTCAGGTGCGAGGCATAGATAAAGGGTATGCCACAGTAATGGGCATGCTTTATCTGATGACCCGTCTTGGAACGGCAAAGCAGGTCACTTCGACTTTTCAAGAGGTGGTGGGCAAAAGCCCCCGGTCCTTTAAAGCGTTTGCGCTTAAACATTTGAGCGCTTGGCAATAAGCCGAACATGTGTAGGACCGCTCACAACTAGTGAGCTTCGTATGATCTTCGCCAGTTTCTGCATCAGAAATTGTACTGAGGTTGGTCTTTTTTTAGCTAAACGTCAATTATGCAAAATGCTTTTGGAAAATCAAAGAAACATGAAGATATGCTTACAAAGGAGGCAATTACATGGATCCATTGCTGAAGAAACTCAATTATAAAGGTTTATCTGAAATATTAATATTAAACGCACCGCCTGAATTAAAGCCATTTATAGATTCTGCTTCTCTAGAAACTACTTGTATACAAGAGGTAGATCTAATAAAAAAAATAGACTTTGCAATCTATTTTGTGATGAATCAAGCGACAGTAGATAAGATTATGGATTTAACCTTTCAAAAGTTGGCTGATGATGCGATAATTTGGTTTAGCTATCCTAAAAAAACTTCTAAAAAATATCAGTGTGACATAGATAGAGATCATGGATGGCAAACTCTTGGAAATTATGGCTTTGAACCTGTGCGCCAGGTGGCCATCAACGAAGATTTTTCTGCGCTAAGATTTAGAAAGGTTACTTATATAAAAAGTATCACCCGCAATGTCGACATGGCGCTCACTGAGGAAGCTAAAAAACGCACAAGTGCTCAACTGAGATAAGCTGTTATACGACACCTATGTTGACAAACACCGTGGTCAACCTTTTGATTGACATATACAGTTTTATTTTTTCCATAAAAAACTCCTTTCTAATCGCGTAAAAATCTATCGCAACTAGAGAGGAGTTTAGCTTAATTTTAACGTCCGATAATTCTTGACAAACTCACTGTTAAGTTGTTTACAAAAATTACTTTATATACGATATCTACCTATACTCTTTATCTCCACTACTCTT
>CALFXQ010000151.1 GCA_937958285.1 uncultured Fusibacter sp.
TTTTCTCTGTCTCTAAATCAATATTGAGTACTTTGATATGATTTTTATACATGGTCTGCCACCTCTTCCATCACTAAGCATTCATGCGGGCAAAACTTCGCACACACACCGCAGTGTTTGCAGATAATTGGCTTATTCTTGTGTTCATCGTAATGCACTGCGCCAACTATGCATGCCTGAACACATTTTTTACAGCCGATGCATAGCTCTGCATTAAGCAGTACACCGCCACCTTTTCTGTGGGCCAACGCGCCCGATGGACAAACCGCCGCACACGCTCTTTCGTCGGTACAAGCGAGACAGACGATGCTCATAAATTTCGACTGCATTCCCCCTGTAGTCTTTACGTGAATTGCGCTCTTTGCCACCGAGTGGTTGTTCTGATTGACGCCTGCGCATGTAAACATGCACGTAAAGCATCCGATGCATTTGTTCATGCCCTCTGCTCTAAGTACTTTTGCCATCTTTGACCTCCCAGTCACGACAATAAAAAAAGGTTTTCCTGCCCTTAAATGCAAAAAAGCCCCACAAGGGCTTTGGGTCGCAAGGACTTTACCCTCTTATTTTATCATTTTGTTATTAAAATAACAATCTGTTTTAACGAGTTCTAACCCTGAAAAGTTAATAAGTTGTGATTCTTAAGATCTCGATTGACAGTCACATTGGTGATCAGACTTGCCAAAACGGCCAAAGCAACATACAATGACCTTCTAGTCCACATTGCAAATACTAACAGCACCACAACAGAAAGGCCACTATGAAAACAAATTGTTCTGTGTGCGGTAGCCTCACTACCGTCTATCGCCACGAGAGATTCGGCACCTTTTTTATCTGTGAGACGTGCGACTATATCTCAAAAGATGCCGCGGATTATCTTACAGATGCGGATGCACGCGCACTTTATGAATTACATGAAAACTCCATTCACGACACCCGCTATATAAACTATTTTAAAGATTTTATCGACAAGGCCATTATACCCCACGCGTCAGAAATCAAAATCGGACTTGATTACGGAAGTGGCCCAGAACCAGTTTTATCACATATTCTCGAAACCGAATACGGTTACCAAATGACCTGCTACGATTACTTCTTCGCATGCAATCCAAGCTATGCACGTAAGCAATATGCCCTAATCACAGCCACAGAGGTGGTTGAACACATAGAAAATCCCCTTGTATTGTTTGCGCTGTTTAAGAAGCTACTCGCCCCCCGTGGAACACTGGCCATTATGACTTCCTTTCACCACAAGGATCTTGAGCGTTTTAAAAACTGGCATTACATGCGAGACATGACACATATTTCTTTTTTTACGCCACGCACAATGCGCTACATCGCCACTGCAGTTGGTCTAAAAGAAGTCTACTGTGATTGTAAACGTTACATCACCTTTACCCATCTTTAACCAATAAAAAACGGCCCATAGAGAGCCGTTTTTTTATTCATGTGCTTTGTGCCATTAAATCTGATAAGTAGCCATCACCAGTGGTTACTTACCGGTGGTACTCATTGGCTTAATGCTCAATACACTAAACTTACTAAACTTATTAAACAAACTAAACTGCCATATTGCAAATGCAAAATGCTAATCATACTGCTCACAACACTTACAAATTACATGCTGCTTATTACGACTTGCTGACTACATACTACTTACTACTTACTTCACTGCTCAAAACATTCGCAAAAGAGATGTTGCATGTTACAAACTGCAAACTGCAAACTGCAAACTGCAAACTGCAAACTGCAAACTGCTTTACATAAAACCGAACAAACTACCGAAATAACTTTACTTACTAACTTTACTTACTAACTTTACTAAGCTCACTGATTATGCTTTAATACGGATACTACCGACATCACTTCTTGTTGCTAAATCAGGTTGTTAATTCACTGAGAAGCTTTATTGGTGATGGCTACTATTGCATCTATACCCTAGAGATCACTTGGTAAACATAATTTTTTAAAAAAATATAAAACTTTATAAAAACATAAAGTTAACCGAAAGCAATAGCGACACACCGCCATAAAACATACACTTCATATTGATGCTTTGATGCTCGGCAACGTCACTGGAATACTGGGCGACATTGCTAGGGTCTGGCGCACTTATTTGGTTTGATTCAACGCCCGATAACCCGAAACCACCAATGAGTGGTAGAAAATACGGCATGGAAACCCACCATAATGTGATGCCAAAGTTCATGCGATTAAAGGGAAAATTTATGTACTTTGAGAGGAAAAATAAAACAAGCGCTGCAAGAGCTGCATTGATCAAGGTAATTCTAAGAACTCTTAAAAAAAATTGACTATAAAACTTGGCTCTAGACTGTATCTCCATATTCCCCCCAAATAATTAAAGACAATTATGCCTCCATGTCTATATCACCTGTGCATGCCTACTCTTATTCTATCAGCAAACTGGCGTTTTGGTGACAAATAGTATGAAAATGTCGAATTTTGGCATCGAAGATAAAACCATAGGCAAAAAAGGATTGTACAATGCCACG
>CALFXQ010000152.1 GCA_937958285.1 uncultured Fusibacter sp.
CTGCTGGCAAGGTTGCCTTGCCACTGTAAGCCACTGTTTGATCTGTTGGCACTGGTGTGCCACCTACTGTATCAAATTTTACGGTGTAGTTATTGACCGTGTACGCAGCGACTAAGGTGATATTACCCGTTACTGGTGCATTGAAGTCGTAGGGCTGACCATTCAGCGTCCAACCTGTAAAGGTGTGACCTGCTTTTGCAGGGGCTGTTGGCAGGGTTGCCTTGCCACTGTAAGCCACTGTTTGATCTGTTGGCACTGGCGTGCCACCTACTGCATCAAATTTTACGGTGTAATTATTGATTTTCCACTGGGCAAATAGCGTTACATTATCATTAAGGATAATGTTCGCGCCAACAGCATAAGCTGTGCCAGTACCGTCTGACTTAGTGTTCCAGCCGGTGAAACTGTAGCCCGTTTTCTTAAGGTCTGTCGGTAGCTGAGCAACCGCGACTTGTGTGCCCACATATTTGGTCACAGATGTTGGAATGCTTCCTGTACCTGTGTTCGCATTATAAGCGAGCGTTCTCTTAAGTGTGGATATATACGTTTGCAGATTGTCTGACATCTCTAAAAAGAGTTTGTCGGAACCGAGACTAACTACTTTAAAAACTGTCGACAATAAGCTTTGAGAATCACTGTATCCTGCTTTTGGCAGTATAGTGAGCGCTTCTTTCAAGCTTTGAGAACCCGTCACTTTGATTGTAAAGTTTGACTGGGTATCGACCGCCGAAATGGGAGCCGTCATTTTAATGACAGTCCATCCATTAACGGTTGTTGGGACAGACACTGTAAAACCAGTCAAAGTCGTTGAACTTTGTAGTTGAACTGGTGTATTATCCGCGTTTAACCCCGTTGTTTTGTATCGGTAGGTAATCTCCACATTGCCATTGACATATGTGTAAGTTGGGCTATAACCTTCGATTTTAGCCACAGTTGGTGCAGATACTACCGGTTTGTTTGTTAAATACTGATACAGAGCATAGATTCTCGCATCTTCAGCTGTTGCACTGCTACCATATCGGGTAGACAAAGGAACTACATCATTAGATGCCGACCAAACGGCCATTTGTGTACCCGCAATTGCCTCAGCTTCAGTCAAAGATGAATTGTTAATGGCATTTCTCATTGTTTCAATATTAGTACCTGAATAACCATAGCTTAGGTATGTACGAATTTTGTCGCGTTTTTCAGGAGCAATAAGAACTGTTGTGTTTTGCTTGTTAAAGAAACCTAGATTCAATACATTCTGTGCGTAGTTCTTATTTGCAGCAGCACTTGTATTGATATCTATACAATAGCTCTTCAATATACCATTCTGTAACGACCCATTTATCAATTCTTTGACATCGAGCAAGCCCGGTTGGTCACCACTAGTACTTCTGCCTACAAAATAGACTTTAGTACCTGCAGTGTAGCTACCGCCATATTGATACGTCTTTCCCGCAGTGTCACTTAAAAACAAAGCGTTGACATCAATAAGAGCCGGGTTTGAGGCATAATAGGTTTCTGCCAATACCGATGATGAGGGCGAGATTTTCTTTTGATCTGCAAAGGCCGTACTCGCAGAGAGCATGCCTCCCAATACTAAGACGAAAGTGAGTAAAAATGCCAGTACGCGCTGGATTGAACTCTCTTTCACTTTCAAAAAATTAAACCTCCTTTTCAATTTATTACTTTGCACATTAACAAAACATCGTTTCATACACATGCTTTTCCATTATAGCACATTGTGATGCGTTTAACAGTAGCGTTGAAATTACAGTATTGTGACAGATTCTCATATAAAAAAAACTTTGTGTGAGACTCAAATCTGTAAAATATTGATATCACTGTTTATATCAAAAATTGACGTTTACATAATTGTCACTGAGCACACACAAAAAAAATCCACTCTGTTAGTTGAACAAGCTTTCATAGGCTTGATACCTCTAATTCGGTGGACTTTCACTAAAAAAACAGGCAAAGACGAAAAATATCTTTGCCTGTATTGACTTTACGCCTTTGCGGCTAATCTTGTGACAATAAACGATGCTACATTTTCTGCATAGGTTCCTGGGCCAAATCCTGCATCGAATCCAAGTTCCTTTGCGAGTTCGTGGTTAATGCGAGGGCCGCCACAGGCAACAATCATCTTATCTCTCAGCCCTTCCGCCTCTAATAGCTCTATTAGATTTGTCAAATTGTGAATGTGTACATCCTTTTGAGTAACAATTTGAGAGACTAAAATCGCGTCTGCATTCACCTCAACAGCCTTAGCAATCAATTCCTCATTGGGTACTTGAGATCCCATATTGATGGCGTTTATGCCCTTATAGCGCTCTAGGCCATAATGACCATCAAAGCCCTTCATATTGAAGATGGCATCGATACCTACTGTATGCGCATCAGTGCCCGAGCATGCACCTACGATGGTAATTTCACGATCGAAATTTTCTGCAATGTAAGCCTCTACACTGTATTTGTCCATCACATCGCCTTCGACTTTTGGCACCACAATTGTTGTGTAGTCCACAGTGTGGGTACACTTGCCGTAAGCGACAAACATGGTATACCCAACACCTAAATCTCTTGCGTGAACCACGGAGGGTTCATCCATGCCCATTTTAGCCAACAATTGCTTTGCAGCTTCAATGGCTTCGTCGCCATGTGGAACCGGAAGGGTAAAGCAAAACTGCATCATGCCATCGTTTAATGTATCGCCATAGGGTTTAACCTGGGTTAAATCAATCATCGTAGACATTATCTTACACCTCCAAGCATGCGTTCAACAAAGGGATTAAAATAATAATCGCCTTTGATGGTTACGCCGTCGAGGCCTTTTCCACCGTCTCTAGCGCGCTTAACATCTGCAAATTTTCCTTGTGCAATTGTTTCCATCAAACCATCACCTTCAATGCGAGATAACATTTCTTGGGCTTCGCCAAGCACCTTTTGAGCGCGTGTTTGAATCATACCGCCTTCTTTAAACTCAATTTCAGAAGAAATATCCTTCATTGTGTTAAATACATAGCGCGCATTGTCAATTGAAAGTGCGCGGTCTTGTAACAAAGGCGTATGAATGGCCTCTGTAAGCATGCCAAGAAGTTGGATACCTTGATTTGTCATAATTGAAACTGTATTGAAAAGGGCATTTTGTACATGGCCCTTAAAAATGTCTCCTGTCATGTACTTTGTAGGAGGCATATATTTTAATGGCGCCTTTGGAAATATTTCTCTCGCCATTTGAGCCTGTGACAGCTCCAATAGAAAGCCATTTTCGAGCGTTGGGTTCATTTCAAAGGCATGCCCAAGTCCCATTTGCTCCTCGGGCAGTCCGGCTAATAGGGCAAATTGTTCGTTGATGAACTGTGAAGCCAAAACAGTGTGGGCCTCCTCAACAGCATCTGCAGTGGTGAGATAGTTGTCTTCACCGGTATTGATAATTACACCTGCAAAGCCATTGATAATTCTTGAGAAGTTTTGGTCGACCAAGGTGCGTTGCATGTTGATATCTCTAAACAAAATGCCGTAGAGTGCATCGTTTAGCATCACATCGAGGCGTTCCATTGCGCCCATTGCAGCAATTTCAGGCATACATAGTCCGCTACAGTAGTTACAAAGGCGAATATAGCGACCTACTTCTTCACCCACTTCGTCGAGGGCTTTGCGCATTAAGCGGAAGTTTTCTTGTGTGGCATATGTGCCGCCAAAACCTTCTGTGGTTGCACCAAATGGGACAAAATCAAGTAGGGATTGACCTGTTGTTCTAATTACCGCAATGACGTCGGCACCTTGTCTCGCAGCTGCTTGCGCCTGTAGGATATCTTCAAAAATATTGCCAGTGGCTACAATCACATAGAGATAGGGTTTAGGGCCCTCGCCAAGACGGCTCAAATAGTCATTGCGCTTTTGGCGATTTTTTCGGATCCGCTCTGTCATGGCATCTGCAATTGGAGAGATAGCCCCTTGAATAGCTACTTGATCTGCAACTGGTAGGGTACTTAGATTTAACTCTCCGAGGCTTATGGCATCTGCGATACCCTGAATGTCTTTTCCGGTTTGAATCATGGCATTGCCCATGGCAAATGCAGCACCTTCTTTTAACAAGCCTTCGGCTTTAAGATGATCTACCACAATATTGGGAAGGGGTGTGCCAAAGGCATCTACACCATCCACACCCAGTAAGCGAAGCACTGTTCGCTCTACGGCAACTGTGGTGTGTTGATCGATAAACCCTTGAATATCGTGGGCAATATTTCTCGCAGACGCACGCGCTTTGTCGATGGTTTGCTGGTTGAGATTTAATTTACTCTGCACTTTCTGCCTCCTCGTGTTGCAAATAAAAGAATGCCTTGTCTACAATCGCCTTCGGAAGTCCCATAAGCGCTGCAATGCGCAGGGCGTCATGAGGCACCGCCTCTAGGCGATCCACTAATTCAAGGCGATAGTCCATCTGTGATGAGAGTGCCGCTAAATCTGTGAGCTGCTTTAACCCTCTGACTTGCCAATGTCGCACATTTTGATTGTCTGCTGCGGCAATGCCATCAAAGTGGGTTGTAATCACGGAATATGCGCGCTTTTGGCTGAGGTGGTCCACAATGCTCTTGGAGAGCGCAGCGCCCTCTTGTGGATTTGTACCCCTAGCCAGCTCATCGATTAAGATCAGGCCCTCGCGATCAGCCTGATCCAATGCCTGAACAAGGGCAACCACTTCTGAGCCAAAAGTGGATAGCCCTTTATCTATACTCTGCTCATCGCCAATTACTGTTACCAAATAAGACAGAATTGGCGCTTTAAATTGGATTGCGGGCACATAGAGCCCATAATGGGCCATGGCCACACACAGTCCAATCATCTTAAGCGCAATGGTTTTACCCCCCATATTCGCGCCTGTAATCAATGCAACTGGCGTATCGAACCTCACCGTTACTGGTGTATACGCCTTTTGCTCGCGTCTTAAGCGTATTTCTACACCTGAATGACGCCCTTGTTCAATGTAAATCCCCTTACCAGTCCCCACTAGCTCGGGTTTTACGCCATTTACCCCAATGGCAAGTGCTGCTTTTGCAATGTACAAATCGAGCTCGCCTAAAGTGGCTAAACTCTTAAAAAATATTGAAGCCTCAGCGGCTATCACACCTGAAAGTTTCAACCGAACATTAAATGCCTCTTGTTCTTCGTCCCATTTGAGCCCTTCGATATCACGGCTAATCTTTGTCATGATTTCATCGGCAACAATCCCAAACGAAACAGTTTCATAGTGTTCATCCACCACCATTAATCGCTCATCTGCCCTTAGTTTTTCAAAGAGCTGCCGGTCCGACTTGGCGATAATTGCGACGCCATTAGGGCGAAATCGCAGGCCGCCATAGTCTGCCATTACTTGTTTAATCACCTGCATCCGAGCGGATTTAAGATCGCCTTCACATGCTTTTAACCGCTGCCTGACCCTTGCGAGTGCCTCAGAGTAACTATCTGAAATATAGAAGCTCTCTAGACCCTCTCGGTTAGGGTCAAGGGCCAAATCCGTCTCGTAAGGCTCTTGAATCTGTAGGCGGTCTGGCAGTTGCATTAAAAAAGGTGCATATTGTTTGGCAATGCGCTTGATCAAAAGAACAACGCCTTTGATTTCAAAGAGTTCCACTTGACTAAGCGCCGCACCCTGAACAGCATTATCCAAACTTTCAGCAATTTCCTTTAGATGAGACAGTTGACTTCTAAGTGTCGAAAAAAAATCAGGTTGCCGCTGCATCGCCTTTACAAATTTTTCAAGCAAGCTCAACGTTTCCTCTAGGGCTTCACGGTCTGCAGGTTTAAAAGGTGTCATTTCCCTTTTTTGCTGCAACCCATAAGGAGACACGACCTTAATCTGCTTGAGCACCTCGTCCATGCCTAAAATGTGGGCGTCTTTCGCTAATAGCTCCATTCAATTTCCTCTCGATATACATCGAATACCGCAGTGTTTTCGAGCCTTTCTTGCATACGCTCTAAAAAATCCTCTGGACTAAAGGCATATCCTTGTGGTGCCACCGGATTAATTGTTACCCCTAACAACTTAATCGGCGCCAGCACTTGCAGAACAAAGCCCTTATGTAGGAATTTTAAGTACGCGCTTGGCGACACAAAAACCTTTGTTGCATCTTCTACCACCCAAGTGATGCCTTTAAACGTCCCTCTTTGATCTAGAAAATCCAAAAGTGTCTTTTCTACTAAGCTGCCCGGTAACATTAGGGTTCCTACTGCATTTTGAGGTATAAAGTTCGCTAGGCGCTTACCCGCACCGAGCGCTGTGGGAATCGTGAGCCAATGCACCGATTCTTCACTCTGAAACACCTCTTCATGCTCGGGTACCCATGCTACTTGCCGGTCTTTGAGCATGCGCTGACCGATAGACCTTATGTGCGCTGGGCAACCCAATGTGTTTAAGAGGGTCACCTTGTGTAGCGTTTCTAATATCACATGTTCCATATTTCTACTGATCACAGCACCCGTAGCGAGTACCGCTGCGTCAGTTACCGTTGGCGAAGCTAGGCTTGTGCGATCTAACGCACCATCTACCAAAACCATTTTTGCGCCCAACTGCTTCATCTGGTGCACCAAATACTTGATGCCCTGTGTGGTTGAGGGTCCTGCTAGCTGAACGTAACCATCGGAGCGCACTTTAGCGATTACAATGCGCCCCATCGCCGAGTGAAAATCGGTCATACATAAAATTTCGAGTCTTGCGGTTCCTGCATCAAAGAGACTTTCAGCAGTGGCGATCCAAGTGCCCTCATAGACGTAAATCGTCGGTTTATCGGTTTTGGTGACTAAGTCCAAGCGTTCACCATCGCGCCCTATGGAAGTAAGTCCAAGGGCTACACCTTCTCTGTAACATGCGTCTATGAGGTGATTTAAGGTCACTGTTTTTCCGGCATTCTTGGCCATACCAATGATAGAAAGGCTCTGCAAGTTGTTCCCCAGAGCCGCTTCTAGCAATCGCATATTACTCGTGGTGGCTGCGCTTGTGACGATCGAGCTCTTTAAGTTCAATGCTCACGCGCTCGCCATGCAAGAGGCTCAATACGCCATCTTCGTGTGGTTTGTTCTCATTTTTGCAATCTTCACAGTGGCAAACATCTTCATAGCGATTAGGCTCAGTATATGTGGTAACCACGCCCTCGTAATTTCTAAGCACTACGCGGTTTGGAGATTGAGATAAAACATAGTTTGGCATTACTGGCGTTTTGCCACCACCACCTGGGGCGTCGACAACGAAAGTTGGCACCGCATAGCCAGATGTATGGCCTCTTAGACCTTCAATAATTTCAATGCCTTTAGAAACTGGTGTTCTAAAGTGCTCAATGCCCAAAGATAAGTCGCATTGATAAATGTAATATGGACGCACGCGCATTTTTACCAAATTGTGCACGAGCTTTTTCATTACGTGTACGCAGTCGTTAACACCGCGAAGCAGTACAGATTGATTGCCAAGAGGAATGCCTGCATTTGCCATCAAATCACATGCGCGCTTTGCTTCTGGCGTAATTTCCTTTGAGTGATTGAAATGGGTATTAAGCCAAATCGGGTGATATTTTTTGAGCATATCTACAAGTGCAGGTGTAATGCGCTGCGGCATTACAACAGGCGTTCTCGAACCGATACGAATAATCTCCACATGCGGAATTGCTCTTAATCTAGAAATAATGTACTCGAGGCGTTCATCGGATACTAAGAGCGCATCGCCACCAGAGAGAAGTACATCGCGAATCACTGGCGTCTTAGAAATATAGTCAATCGCCGCATCGATTCTGCTCACGCCAATTTCGTGATCCGATTGACCAGCGAATCTGCGTCGTGTACAGTGACGGCAGTACATTGAACACATATCTGTGATCAACAGTAGCACACGGTCTGGATAGCGGTGTGTTAAGCCTGGAACTGGAGAATCTTCGTCTTCGTGAAGGGGATCATCCATGTCTGCTAGGCTTCTGTGTGTCTCAGAAATCGTTGGCACAGCTTGCATACGCACTGGGCAATGTGGATCGTTTGCATCCATCAACATCGCGTAGTACGGTGTGATACCCATGCGTAAAATCTCAAGGGACTTAATGACGCCCTCTTCTTCTTCGGCAGTGAGATTGCACACCTTTTTGAGTCCTTCTAAAGTGGAAATGCGATTACGTACCTGCCAATGCCAGTCATTCCACTGCTCATCCGTTACATCTTTCCACATCTCAATGCTTCTAAAATCTCTCATTGCTATCTCCTTAACCGTAGATGTTCTCGTAGACTTCGCGCAGTGCCGCTGACTCACGCATAATGTTGAGTGCGATTGCCGCGTGTCCTCTAGCGTAGCCATTGCCAATGATCATCGTTGTATCCATACCTACACCTTCTGCACCAAGAGCAGCAGCAGTAAAGCTTGTCGCCATTGAGAAGAAATAGATTAAGCCATCAGGATTTGTTGCGAGTATTGTAGACATTTCTGTTCCAGGGATATTGACGCAATTGATTGTTACATCTGCCATTTTTCCATCTGTCACTTCTTTAATAGCATTCATAATTTCAACAGGTTTCGTAGCATCCGACGCGATGTAAACATCGGCAAGTCCAAGTTTTTTAACGCGCTCAAGTGATTTTTCAGAGTGTCCTAGGCAGATGACTTTGCCAGTAATGCCCGCGCGCTTTTTCGCCTCGTAAAGGCAAAGCATACCCGATTTACCCGCACCGCCAATGACTAAAACCGTATCGCCTGGCTTAACGAGTTTCGCCGTCTGCGCAGGAGCTCCAGCAACGTCTAACACAGAAAGTGCTAAATTCTCAGGAAGATCCGATGGCAGTACCGCGTAAATGCCAGATTCAAATAGAATGGCCTGGGCTGTAACATCCACTTGATCAATGTCTTTTCTCACTGCGTCAATGCTCTCGATTTTGAGTGGTGTCAACGAGAGGGAAACAAGCGTAGCGATTTTATCACCGACTTTAAGGTCCGTTTTTCCCACAAGTGCAGAACCAATTTCTTTAATGCGGCCAATTAACATACCCCCGCTACCGGTTACTGGATTATGTTGCTTCCCACGCGTATTTACAGTATCGAGAATGATTTTTTTTATGCCCTCAATATCGCCACCTGCTTGCTCTTTAATTTGAGTAAAGCTCGCAGAGTCTACATTGAGCGTCTGTACATCAATTAATATCTCATTGTCGTAGATTTCCATGGTATTATCGATTTTTAATGCTGGTTGTGGCAATGTGCCTACTGGTTCGATTACGCGATGTGTACCAAATTTGCATCCTACTCTCATAGTTTCCTCCCGTTATACCGCCTGGCATTGTGTTGTTCACATTAATTACTTAAGCAAGGCTTATGCCAATTGTTAAGAAATCGTTCTCCCCTTGATTTTGCAAGGGTTCTATGGATTCGCAGATAAGAAATATACGCATAAAAAAAAGAAGCGCCGAAATTTCGGCACGTCTTCTGGCAAAGGCACTGCAATTAAAGAAAACGCTTGATTTTAGATTGTAACGTCTGCCTTGGTATGCCTAGGTTCTTAGCAGCTTCTGAAATGTTGTTGCCACTGAGCATTAGCGCATGTCTTAACAATTGTCTCTCGTAGGCAATCAGCGATTGCTCTAAGGGTTGATCGATCGTCGTGCAAATCACTGGCGAATCGAGGTTTCCTTCACTTACAGCCTTGAGCCCCTGAAAATTTGCAGGTAAATCTTGCTGGTGGATCCACTCGTCGTCCGTTAAATGCATGGCCGCTTCGATTACATGTTCTAATTCCCGTACATTGCCCGGCCACTGATACACTTCAAAGCAATTGACGACCTCTTTATGTAAGCCCTTGACGCGCTTATTCAGTTGTTGATTAAAACGCTGAATAAAACGCGTCACCAAAAGACCCAAGTCGCCCATGCGGTTTCTGAGAGGCGGTAAAACGAGGGTAATGGTATTGAGTCGGTAGTATAAATCCTGGCGCAACTGCCCTTTTTCTAACGCTTCTTCGGGTGACAAATTCATTGCGGCAATAACACGCACATCCACCCTACGCGAGGCGTTATCTCCTAACCTGCGCAACCAACCATCCTGCAAAAAGCGCAACAGCTTGGCCTGAAGTTCTAAGGGCATTGAATTCATTTCGTCTAAAAACAAGGTGCCCCCATTGGCGGTTTCTAAAAGACCAATGCGATCCTTTGCGCCCGTATAAGCGCCTTCAGCAGTTCCAAAGAGCAGGCCTTCTAATAGGTTTGCAGGCAAGGCTGCGCAGTTTTGTGCGATGAAGGGTGCATGGCTGCGCTTGCTTGCGCCGTGAATCGCCTGTACAAAGAGCTCTTTACCTGTGCCGGTCTCGCCGACCACGAGTACTGGACTCGTAGTGAGTGCAGCTTTCTTCGCCATTTCCTTAAGTCGATTGACGGAAAAATCCTCCGTGAGAATACTGTCAAAATTGTAGTGTATGGGATCGCCAACTGAATGTTCAACCCGTTCTGTCGACTGAAATACACGGCGCTGCAAATCTGCTATGCGCTCACTCATGACCTTCACATCGGTGATGTCCCTTGAAATTTCTACGGCACCAACTACTAAACCTGAATCCATAATTGGCAAGGTGGTGTTTATTGTAGCGATGGTCTTACCCCGATATGTCTTAAATGTCTGCTCTCTATTAAAAATAGCTGATCCTGTTCTCAATACCTGAAAAAGCGTAGACGTCTCTTGATTGAGTGAGGGATAAACCGATAGCAGCGATTTTCCCACAACATCGTTAGGGTCTATATCATCTAGTCGCGTCACTCTCTGATTGCAATAGACGATGATACCTTCAGTATCAATTTCCATCACACCATCGCTCACATGATCGAGCAAATATCGAAGGTTTTTCATAAAGCCTCCATATAGAAAAGACTGCCGAAAAAACGGCAGTTGCGCCGATATTTCGGCAGCTCTGCATTAGCCCACCTTAGATTGCACGATAACTGATGACCAAGGTATGCATGGCTTCGTGTACACCTTGAATAGACAGTGCATACTCAATTGTTACCTCACCAGACACTTCTGTAAGTGCCATTTCAAGTCGGTGTGTTAAGGTTTCAAGTTTGAAAACACCATAGGGTGTCTCATACTCTGAATCTTCTCGAACGCCCTTTTCAAAATGGATACTCGATGTATTGGCACCATAGCGCCTCATGGTTACGTGATCCTCATGAATTTTGAGCGTGGTTTTATGACCGGGAAATCCTGAAAGCTCCGATTCTTCGTATACGAGAAAAATCGCCCCCATACGCTCATAATACTTTCCTTCAGATGTAAACTCGATAATCTGAGGAGGTTCGCCCAACGTCTTTTGTGTCGCCTTGACCGTTATCAATACGTTTAACATATTGTTCTCCCCATTGCCTGTTCAAGCAAATCGGTAATAAGCGCACGATATGAAACGCCCATTTGAGCACATAAGGTTGGATACATACTGAATTTTGTAAAGCCAGGCAATGTATTTAACTCGCTCAAGTAAACTTCTTCGGTATTTCGATCAACAAGAAAATCTACTCGTGCCATCCCCTCACACCCGAGTAACTCATAGGCGCGAACAGACTCTGCACGAATGGTTGAAATGACCTTTTCAGAAATCTTTGCCGGCACAATCAACTCACTAGGCGCTTGATCTGAATATTTTGCCTCATAGTCATAAAACTCGTGGCTCGCTACAATCTCGCCCACAGCCATAGCCCTTGGCGCGATAGTTCCTAAAACACCACATTCCAACTCACGTGCATCAATACCCTGCTCCAATAATACGCGCTTGTCATATTTAAATGCATCTTCGAGGGCATTCTCGAGGTCTTCAGCGCGATGAACCTTATGAATTCCAAGACTTGAACCCAGATTTGAGGGCTTCACGAAAATGGGATAATTCAACGCTTTTTCTACAAATGCTGCTAGGCTGTTGTCTTCTGTTAAAGCATTATAGGCACTTTTAGTAAGACTTATAAATGCCGCTTGTTTAAAACCATTGGCCTTGAGTACTTCTTTTGCAAGTCTTTTGTCCATGCAGATTGCAGATGCCGTTACATCTGCACCGACAAATGGTAAGCCGATCACCTTTAAAAAGCCTTGCAACTGGCCATCTTCACCACCTGGTCCGTGTATGATGGGAAAGGCTACATCGATTTCTCTCGTTAAAAGTGCGGTTAATGAGACATAATCCATAATCTGACCTGTCGTGAATAACTGATCAGATTGGCTTGTTTGGATGGTCTCAAATCTGTATGGTCGGTTATCGCGATCTAATCCGATAAGCGTAGCTGTAAACAAGTTAACATCTAAATTTTCTACAATAGACATGGCACTCAATATGGATACGTCATGCTCAGCAGAGGCACCACCAAATAATATGGCAACGCGCTTTTTAGCTGTGCTGTTATCAGTTTCTGTCATAGCTGACCTCGCTTAGTCTTGCGATCAGTATTCCACTCTCTAACCGAGCGCTCCACAATGTGAATGTGCTCTTCTGCCACACTTCGCGCAAACTGACCATCTCTAGCGCGAATCGCCTTAATAATGTCTTTGTGGCCTTCACTGATTAATTGATAGTCATCGAATTCACTAAAATACACCACTCTAAACCGATGAAACTGATCTTGTAAACCTTTAATTAAGTCTTTGAGCTTTTCGTTTTTTGTCGCTTTATAAATTAGATCGTGGAAGCGGTTATCCGTTTCGATTAAGCCCTCTTTGTCTTCTAGGAGGATGGCTTTTTCAAATTTCTCTGTTAGCTTTTCCATTTCTTTTAAGTCTTTTTCAGACATTGCCGTTGCCGCTTGAAACGCAGCAAACCCTTCGAGTAACGCCCGTACTTCTAATACATCTAGCATATCTTTAGCATTGATGTCTTTGACGTAGGCGCCTTTTCTCGGTACCATCTCTATGAAATTTTCTTGCTCGAGTTTTTTCATCGCCTCTCGAACCGGCGTTCTGCTCACACCCAACTTGTCTGCGAGCTGAATTTCCATTAACCGTTCGCCTGGTTTAAGCTTACCTGTTAAGATTGCATCTCTCAAGTATTCAAATACCACATCACCTAAGGGCTTATAGTCCTTTAATGACAGTTTCCCCAATCCCTTGTTCTGCATGCGATTCCCTCCGAGATACCGGTCTCACCAAATACGCCTGTTGATAAAACCGCTTCATATTTTTAAGGGCCTTTTTAGCCACATCATCTCTCTTGAACAACCCAAATACCGTTGGCCCCGAACCACTCATTTGAGCCGCTACAGCGCCATAAGCAACTAACTGTTGTTTTATTTGGTCGATCACGGGATGTTCTCTAATTGTAACTGTTTCAAGTACATTTGCCATCGAGGCTGTCATTGCTCTTAAATTACCATCTTTTAAAGCCCTGATTAGGCCAGGCGTGTTAGGATGTCCCTGTACCGATTGCCAATTTAACTGCTTATAGACATAAGGTGTAGACACACTAAGGGCTGGCTTAACGAGTAGCACCCAATAGCTCAAATTTGACTGTAACGGCGTGAGTACCTCACCGATACCTTCTGCAAGAGCCGTTCCACCTAAAAAGCAAAATGGAATATCGGAACCAAGTTTCAGCGATAAAGTCATCAACATTTCATCAGTAACATCCTTAAGATCTTCTAATACAGCAATGGCACGCATCACTGTAGCAGCATCAGTGGATCCACCAGCCAGACCTGCAGCAACTGGGATGTGCTTCTCTATGAAAATATCGTAACCGGATTCTAAGTCAAAGGTTTCTTTCATTAACGTGGCTGCTCGATGGGCAATGTTCTCTGGGCCCGTTGGCAGGTAGCTCACCGAACACGTTAATTCTACGCGACCAGAATTGTTTTTCTTGACGGTAATGTTGTCAAAGAGCCCAATTTCTTGCATAATCATCTGCAAGTCATGATAGCCATTCTCTCTTTTACCAATTACGTCTAGAGAGAGATTTATCTTGGCATGCGCCTTCATTTGTACGTGAGCCATTTGTTTACCTCTTATGTACATTGTATACACTAATCACCCTATTATATACCAATATCTGTGTAAGTACAAGGTACACAAAAGGGCCGAGGTTTATAAACCTCGGCCCTTAAATCACAAGTTTCAACTATCCAATAATCAATGTTCCCGTTTTGCCCTCGATGCCCTCTTCTGCTTTTTCGAGAGAAGTAATCAATGCCTTTCTACCTGGCTTTGAAGCCGCAAAGCGCATTGCCGCTTGAACCTTAGGTAGCATAGAACCCGGTGCGAAGTGACCCTCTTGAATATACTGATCACACTCAGCTAATGTCAATTGACTCAACCACTTTTCGTTCTCTTTGCCGTAGTTAATTGCAACTTTTTCTACCGCTGTGAGAATGATCAAGTAATCTGCATCTAGAATCTCTGCCAACTTAGCACTTGCAAAATCTTTGTCGATAACAGCCGCAACGCCTATCAAGCGGTTGCCCTCTTGAACAACTGGGATACCCCCACCACCAACGGTAATGACCACATGGCCTTTTTCTACAAGTGCCATGACCGTTTCTTTTTCTGCTACATCAACAGGAAGTGGCGAAGCGACAACGCGTCTCCAACCTCTACCGGCATCTTCTTTCATCTTGTAGCCCTTTGTTTCAGCTAAAAGATTTGCCTGCTCTTCAGAGTAGAAAGCGCCAATTGGCTTAGTTGGATTTTGGAATGCCTTGTCGTCTTTATCTACAATCACTTGCGTGATTACAGTGGCAACAGGTATTGAAAGCTCGCGATTTAAAAGTTCTTCGCGAATAGCATTTTGAAGGTGGTAGCCAATGTAGCCTTGGCTCATAGCGCCACATTCAGGAAATGGCATCTCAGGTGTTTTGGCTTCCGAGTTTGCAGAAGTAGACATGGCCAAGTTGATCATGCCAACTTGTGGACCATTGCCATGGGCGAGAATGACTTCATGGCCAGCTTGAATTAAATCTACAATTGGCTTAGCTGTATTTTTAACAAGTGATAACTGCTCTTCAGGGGAGTTGCCCAACGCATTTCCACCTAATGCAACGACAATTTTGTCTCTAGCGATCATAATTTCCACCTCTAATGGGATTTTTGAGCAAAGAATAGCGCCCTCACACGTGAAAGCGCTCATTCTATTCAATTTTCTTTAGACAATATTACATATAATCCAAAACAATTATAAGGCTACAACTATTAGAGATTGCCAATAGTAGCGACCATAATAGCCTTGATTGTGTGCATTCTGTTCTCAGCTTCGTCAAATACTACTGAATGACGACTTCTGAAGACCTCATCTGTAACTTCCATTTCAGTAACGCCGTGCTTCTTATACACGTCAGCTCCAACATCAGTCATTAAGTCGTGGAATGCTGGCAAGCAGTGCATAAAGATGACATCTGAGTTTTCAGTTTTGTTCATTAATTCCATGTTAACTTGGAAAGGCTTAAGCAACTTAATGCGCTCTTCGAACATATGCTCTTCGCCCATAGACACCCAAACATCTGTGTAAACAACATCAGCACCTTTAACAGCGTTGATATCGTCTGACAATTCAATAATTGCACCCGTTTCTTTTGCCACTTCGAGCATCTCAGCTACAAGCTCTTCATTTGGGAACAACTCTTTAGGAGCAAATGCAACGAAGTGCATACCCATTTTAGCTGCGCCGATCATGAGTGCGTTGCCCATATTATTTCTTGCATCGCCTGCATAGACGAATTTGATTTTGTTAAAAGGTTTATTCACGTGCTCTTGCACTGTGAGGAAGTCTGCGAGGATCTGAGTTGGGTGATCGAGATCTGTCAAGCCATTCCATACAGGTACACCCGCATGTTTAGCAAGTTCTTCAACAATATCTTGACCAAAACCACGGTACTCAATACCGTCGTAGTAACGACCGAGAACCTTTGCAGTGTCTTCGATAGATTCTTTTTTACCCATTTGGCTATTTGTAAGGAATGTGACGCTTGCACCTTCGTCAAAAGCTGCAACTTCGAATGCACAACGCGTTCTTGTAGATGCTTTGTCGAACAACAAGACGATATTCTTGCGCTCCAATAGATTGCCGCGAACACCTGCACGCTTCTTAGCTTTTAAATCTGCAGAAAGCTGAATTAAGTACTTGATTTCTTCTGGTGTAAAATCTTTGAGTGTTAGTAGGTGTCTTCCTTTTAAATTTACTGGCATGGTAAAACCTCCTCTTAATTCGTACATTTTATCACAGCTGTCTTTTGACAGCATGCATCCGATAGTTTAATGTTATACCTTAGAGTTACTCTAAGGTCAAGATGATTCTTATAATCGTTCGCGGAACAGAGGCATCGACATACACCTTGGACCACCTCTACCCCTTGAGAGCTCACTAGATGGCATAATGTGTAACTTTACACCAGCCTCTTCTAATAGGCGATTTGTCACGTGATTTCTCGAGTAAACAATAACCTCACCCGGGGCAATTGCAAGTGTGTTCGACCCGTCGTTCCACTGCTCACGGCCAGCGTCAATGGCATTGCCACCACCACACCTGATGAGTTCCACCTTGTCGACTTCCAAATACTTTGCAAGAACCTCGTGTAGCTCTAGGGTCTCTTCTTCAATTAACAGACGACCTTTCTCGCCTCTTCTAATGGAATACACCGTAAGTGGCCCTTCGATTTCTGGATGTATGGTAAACTTATTGTAATCTACCATAGTGAACACCGTATCGAGATGCATAAATGCTCTCTTTTTTGGAATATCGAATGCCAAAATAACCTCAAAGGGTTGACCATCTTGAAAGAGTCTTTGTGCAAACGCATCGATCGCTGCCGCATCGGTCCTCTCTGAGACGCCAATGGCAACAACTTTCTCGGACAGTACTAACTGGTCACCACCTTCGATTGAATGGCTAAATGTGCGATCATACCACCTTGGCACCACAATATCTTTATACATGGGGTGATGTTCGAAGATGTATTTGGCGAACAAGGTTTCTCGGTTGCGCGTAACAGTTCTCATGTGATTGAGCGATATGCCCGTTCCGATGGTTGCAAAGGGATCTCTTGTAAAATAAAGGTTTGGCATAGGATCGACGATAAAGGGATAATGAGAGGCAACTTTATCGGCAAGTGTGTTGCGCTGATAGTCGGTTATTTCTTCTTTTCTAATACCTTCCATCATTTTGTCAACAAGTGCGCGATTGTCGTGAAAGT
>CALFXQ010000153.1 GCA_937958285.1 uncultured Fusibacter sp.
AAAGAGATTATTTTAATTGCCACAGCCCATGTATCAAAGGAAAGTGCAGCGTTGGTAAAAAGCGTTGTTGAATCAGAGCGCCCAGATAGTGTGTGTATCGAATTAGACGAAGGACGCTATCAGACAATCTTAGATCCAAATGCATGGGAAAAAACAGATATTGTGAAGGTCATTAAAAAGAAGCAAGTCGTTTTTCTTTTGGCAAGCTTAGCGCTAGGCGCTTACCAAAAGCGAATCGCTGAGAAGTTAAAGATTAATGTAGGTGCAGAAATGATTCAAGGCATTATGTCTGCTAAAGAGGTAGGCGCTGAAATCGTTTTAGCAGATCGAAATATTCAAACTACATTTATTAGAATATGGCGCAAGCTTGGATTTTGGGAAAAGATGAAACTCATTTTTAGCTTCGCCATGTCCGACGATGCGGATTCTGAGATTACAGAAGACGATTTAAAAAAATTACTCGAAGAAGATATGTTATCTGCTGTGTTAGGGGATATGAAGGCCGCTTTCCCAAAAGTGGGTGAGGTGCTAATCACTGAGCGCGATCAATACTTGGCAACAAAGATTAAACACGCACCGGGCAATAAAGTGGTAGCCGTTCTTGGTGGCGCTCATGTACCAGGTGTGAAAATTGCACTTCACGAAACACATGATCTAAGCGAATTAAATGAGATACCACAGCCAAAGGCTTGGACAAAGGCTTTGGGATGGGTTATTCCAGGCTTAATTCTCGCTCTTATGGTTTACGGATTCATAATCAATTGGCAAACGGGGCTATCTCAATTAGGTTCTTGGGTAATTTGGACAGGTGCATTAGCAGCTATCTTTACCGCATTGAGTTTTGGACATCCGCTCAGCATATTGACTTCATTCGTGGTCGCCCCAATCTCCACACTTAATCCTGTACTCGCGGTTGGTTGGTTTACTGGACTTGTTGAGGCAGGGCTCAGAAAGCCTACTGTGCAAGATGTGAAGTCGGTTTCAACAGATATTGTCACTTTTAAAGGCTTCTTTAAGAATCGTTTTTTAAGAATATTGCTTATTGTTATTATGGCCAATATTGGTGCGAGTATTGGAACGTTTGTAGCGGGATTTGACTTGATTAAACGACTTTTTTAACGTTCTTTTGAACAACTCCCTAAATCTTTTTTAGTACTGTTTCTAAGAAGTAAAGGGCGGAATATCTACGAGGTAATTTGTAGATGTTCTGCCCTTTTTTTTACTAAGTTTAACTTGCTAAGTTAACTTCTTTACAAACTCTGATTTTAGCTTCATTGCGCCAAATCCATCGATTTTACAATCGATATTGTGATCTTCGTCGACAAGTTTAATGTTTTTAACTTTTGTCCCTTGCTTAAGCGGTGCGCTAGCACCTTTTACCTTGAGATCTTTTATAATTGTCACATGATCGCCATCTTTAAGTAGTGTTCCGTTGGCGTCGCGAACCTCAAATATCTCGTTGCTCTTGGCTGTAGAGATTATCGGCCACTGAAAGCCACATTCTGAGCAATGGTAATCTTGGCCATCATCGTAGGTGTAAATAGATTTACAGTTGTTGCAAATTGGAGTTTCCATAAAGTTCTCTCTTTCGTAATCGCGCGTTTTATCGCTACTATTTTATCACTTTATAAGGGTTACATTGATTACAATATCTACACACTTAATATTCTGACTATTTGGTTCTTAAGGCCCCTTGTGTGGTATCATTGAGATATGTGAAATGTTACCAATCTAAGAACCGTTACTGTTTGGGAGGCCCTATGCTTGATCTAGTGATAAACGAAGTTAAAAAGCAATTGGTTGGAAAAGAAGAGGCGGTAAAATCTGTACTAGTGGCAATGCTTGCAGGGGGCCACGTACTAATTGAGGATCTTCCGGGTCTAGGCAAGACCACATTGGCAAAGGCTGTGGCCAGCGCCATCGACCTTAAGTATCAAAGGGTTCAATTTACTCCCGATTTAATGCCTTCAGACCTGATGGGCGTTTCGGTGTTTGATAGAGAGAAACAGCAGTTTTCCTTCCAGAAAGGACCTATTTTTACAAACTTGCTTCTGGCGGATGAGATTAATCGCACATCCCCAAAAACACAGTCGAGCCTACTTGAGGCAATGGAAGAAAATCAAGTGACTGTAGATGGAAAAACCTACCCACTCACACGACCTTTTATGGTCATTGCCACAGAGAATCCAATTGAGCTGCAAGGGACTTTTCCACTGCCAGAGGCCCAGCTCGATCGTTTTATGTTGCGCATTGCTTTGGGGTATCCCACCCTCGACGAAGAGGTTGCTATTTTGGATTTAAAGGAGAACCAACAAACTCAAAACGTGGTGTTGCATCTCGAAAACCTATTAGAAGAGACATCAAAGGTAGAGAAGGTTTATGTAGACGAGGCGTTAAAGCACTACATGGCAAGACTATGCCAAAAGACCCGCGAGCATATTCACGTTAAGTTGGGCGCGAGCCCAAGAGGTTTAGTACATTTGTTTCAGGCTGTGCGCGCAAAGGCTCATATTGAAGGTAGGACCTATGTGACGGGCCAAGATATTACAACGCTCTTTCATGCTGTTATTGGTCACCGATTGATTTTAAAGGGTGAAGCAATCTATCGCGGTATCGACGTCAATCAAGTCCTCACGGAGATTTTAAATGATGTGGATATGCCAAGGGTAAAACGTTAAAGGAGGCCCAATGCATAAGTCCCTTAAGTTTGCCTATCACTTTGCAATTCTAGTATGTGGTGTTTCAGCACTTCTAAGCGGCACACGCACTTTTTATTACTTTTTCATCGTGTTATTGGTTCTAAGGCTTGTTAGCTGGCGCGTAGCGGTACATTATAAAGACAATTTATTTCTTAGAAGCGCATCTTCTACCGAGACAATTACGAGTGGTGAAAAGATCCAGATTACTTATCGGTTAACAAATGCGAGCATGTTGCCTCTTTGGCATGGACGCATATACTTTCAGTTGCCTAGAGAAATGCAATCTAATGGTATGCGCGAGCATGCACTCTTTTTGGGACCGCAAGAGACCTTGCCATTTGAAGAGGAAATTCAGTGTCCATTGAGAGGTTATTATGCTGTTGGCGATGCTGCGCTATATGTAAGCGACCCTATGGGGTTTCACAAAGATAAAATTGTCTTCTCAAAAACAGTACCCATCACTGTCTACCCTCGTATTGTTGCCTTGTCGACCTTGCTCTTTAAACCCCGCGCAGAAGGCGGTAACCTCAAGGTTCAAGATAGATCTCGCGACGACAGAACGCACTTGTTGAATTTAAGAGAGTATGTGAAAGGCGATGACTTAAAGAACATCCACTGGAAGCTCAGTGCAAAGAAAGATCAGCTCGTGGTAAGAGAATTTCACAAGTCTGTCTCTGAGAGACTTACAGTGTTTATGGATGGCTTTTATGGCAATTGGGGAGGAGCCTTCGATGCACTAGCAGAGGAGCGCATGGTTTCGTTCTGTGCATCATTTTTGAAGGGCACCCTAGACTTAGGCATGGATTTTACCCTATATCTAAACAACCAAAAGGGCGATCACTTTAGGGGTGACCGCGCCGAAGCGATGTCGGAGATTATGGCGATGCTCACGGCTTTTCGAAGTGATGGCAGCAAACAGTTTGAAATCTATTTGGCTCAACAACTAGAAAAGGCAGTAGTCTATGAGCATGTCGTGTTTATTGTCCCTCATGTTTCATTAGCATTAGTGGAGTATCTTACATCGCTGGGCATGTCTTATGATTTATATACGCTACGCGCGGATGGTCAGGTGCTTGATTATCCTCATATTAAGTTTATCGATAAATATATGGGGGGTACCTCCAATGAAAATACTTAGAGGGCTTTCTAGTCTATTTATTGCCTTGTCATTTTTTTATTTAGCCCACTTCTTTATCGAATATCGCATTAATGACAGCACCCTTATATTATGTGCTTTAATGGGCCTTGTAATTGGATACCTGATAGTCACATATCCAAGAGTTTCTGCAACCCTTGTTTTAGCGGTGGTAATCGCAATACTCGCCATTTTAGGCGCAGATCTAGTGACTTCGGTTTACAAGCAGACCCAAGCTGGTGAAATTGCAGTCATTGAAGGTGAGTATTTCTTGTCTAAAGCCGTAGACCCAGACCAATCGGAATTTGCACTCGCCAAGTGGGTCAAAGAACAACTTATTGTCAAATATGGCATTGGCTTTGGCGAATGGCTTGTATACGATCGTATCTCGGCACAACTGCTTTGGGGCGAAAAATACGTTGAAGAAGAAGTTGGCAATGCGTTGTTAGTTCAAACTTATCGTCATTATGAGCTACTTTTTTCGATGCTCTGTGCGATTGTGATTAGCTTTGCGGCGCAGTTGCTTTTAAGTCGATGGCTGGGCTTTATCGGCTTGTTTTTACCGATATTTTCCTTTATGGCGCTGTGGTATATTTATGTGGATCTTCCAGGAGAGATATTTGCACTCTATTTTTTCGGGTTTATCGTCTACTTAATCATGCGCCAGGCCATGCAGTTAAAGAGTGGTGAAAAAGACCGTCAGGGTGTGCAGCGCATGAATTTTGGTTATTACCGTATACCTCGTATGGTTTTTAGCAGTCTTGTTGCAAGCGTTGTAGTCATATTGCTAACCTCGATTCTGGTGGCAATTTTGCCTATTAAGGCTATAAATATTGGTGTGGATTGGGCGCTTCCTAATATTTGGGGTGCGCGCACTGAATACAACACGCAAAACTATCGTCTTTATTCATTGGGTAACACGAGTTTTCAGCAAAATGGCCCTAGATTAGGGGGACCCGTTGGTGCGCTCGATCAAGAAACACCTCTGTTTTGGGTTGAAATGGATCAAGCGCCCAAATACTCTATTTATCTCAAGAGCCAGGTCAAGCATATTTACAATGGCAACTCATGGGAAAAAACAGAACAAATCTATAAGAATAACTTTGAGAACTATTTATCTCAGCCGCAAAATCGAGCCTTTTTAGAAGCATCAAAAGATACGGTGATTTCCGGAGAAATTGTCTACGATACGCTGAAAACGATTAGTATTTTCACGCCAATGGGCTTCTTTGAAAGCTCGCTAGATCCTTCTAAAGTCTTTGTTTCCAGCGAAAATCAAGCGTTTTATAAGGGCGGCATTTTTATAAGCTACTTGAAGGGTTATGCTTTTAAAGCCACGCAGAGAGATTTTACAGAACCCTTGCCCGAAGATCTTCAGGTGAGCGACACCGTATCGCCGCAGGTGCTGAATTTTATGAAAGTCTTTCAAATCTATGGCGACACACCTCAAGACCGTGTAGCATTAATGATACGCTATTTAAAAAACAACTATAAGTACAACTTAGCAGTGAGTTCAAAGCGTATACATCCCGATTTTGTGACTAACTTTTTAGTGGAGTCAAGAGAAGGATACTGTACGTATTTTGCCTCTGCAATGGCAATAATGGCTAGGGTTAATGGCATTCCAGCACGCTATGTTGAGGGCTTTCGCGTAGACCCCGGTGAGTTTGATTTAAAAACTAATAAAGCAAAAGTCACAGAAGCAGATGCCCACGCTTGGGTAGAGGTGTACTTTGAAGGGGAAGGGTGGCGTGTTGTAGAGGCGACTGCACCTTTCACAGACACAGCGCTTCAACCCGAAATCGCATCGGAAGAAGAATTAAAAGCAGCTGAAGGTGCTTTGTTAGATGGAAATGGCTTAGATTCTACACTGCCGGGTAACAATGAAGCAGATGCTTTTGAACTTGAGCGGCTTCGACTCAGAGATATCAATCTGGAAAACGCGATGTTCGAGGATGGAAGTGATTATGGTCAAAATCTGCCCGGTCAATCCCAAGGTGAACTAGAGGCCGCAGCGCGAGAAAAAGCAGCACAAGATGCAGCGCGCGAGAAGAAAAGTCTAGAACAGTTTCAAAGGCTTGCTGTTGGCATTGCCACATCCATGGCGATGCTGTTTGCCTTCGCCTGGTGGTGGCCAGTTGTGATCCGATATAAGCGCGTAGATCTGGCAAAGCTCGTAAAGCTGATTTACGGTTACGAGGCGTTATTCGCCAGCACACAGGAGCGCCTCTTGGCCAGTGGGGCAATTATTGCTCACGCCCGAGATCTAACGAGCTACAACGAGCTACTCCCTGGCTCCGAAACCCGTTTTCAATGGGAGAGAGTACTCTTCTCTCCGGCAGCACAAATCGACAATAAAGACATTGACGACGTGCTAAAAACTGTGGAACGGGCCTACGATGATTTGCTAGTAGCCCACCGTCGCAGCAATGGATTTTTAAAACATTGGATCTTTAGAGTGGTTAAGCGCGTCTAAGGAATAAGAAAGAGGTGACAATATGCTAAAACAATTCTTAAATGGTCTGGTGATGCGGATTAAAGGAGCTCTTGGTCGGTTTCCAGAGACCCTGTTTCTTTCGGGTTTGAGCGGCGCAATCTTAATTTATCTGATTCATCTCGATTACTCAATCGATGTACAAGGACAGCGCGAATTTTTAGAGCGCGTGTTGATGTCTTTAGCAATAGGCATTTTATCGACGGCTTCCCTTCAACTGGTTACAGAGAGATGGCTTCACAAGGCCTATTGGAGAATTTTGTCGAATGGTTTGATCTTGGCTGTAATGCTGCTCTTCTATTTCATCATTCCAGACCCAGTTCCCAATTTGTTCGCATGGCGATATGCTGTAACGCTAATTTCTTTGGCCATTGCCTTTAGCCTAGTCCCATTCTGGGGTAAAGAGCGATTGTATCCTGTAGGGACTCTAAAATTGATTTCCGATGGAGCGATTACTTTTTTGTACAGCCTCGTACTTTACTTGGGTGGCGCAGCGATTCTATTTGCTCTAGATGAGTTGCTGGGTGTCCCAGTAAATGGGGATTGGTATGGTGACTATGCAGTCATCATCGGCGCGTTCTTTGCTCCGACGCATTATTTGGGAAGCCTTGTAAAGAGCAGCGACGATATGCTGGACTTTAGCTATTCACGTGTCTTTAAAATACTACTGGTGAACATTGTAATGCCCCTACTTTTAATATATACGGGAATTTTATACCTCTATTTTTTAAGGTTGCCATTTGTGGGCGGCATTCCAAAAGGAGAAGTTGCAAATCTAGTCATGTGGTACAGCGTCATTTCGTTGTCAACTTTCTTCTTGTCTAGCCCGCTAAGAGACGAAAATAAGTTTGCAAAAGCCTTTCTCAAGTGGATGCCCATGGCGATGCTCGTGCCTCTTGCAATGATGTTTGTGGCAATATGGATACGAATCGACGCCTACGGCATTACCGTAAAACGCTATTTTGTGGTGGCCCTTGGCCTATGGATTCTGGTGAACACGTTGTATCGTATTTTCTGCGCTTGGACCAAGAGAGAAATACTAGATTCAGCGCTTGTTCTCACTGCAATCAGCGTGATGCTACTTTCCCTCTACGGGCCTTGGAGTGCGTATCCTATAAGTTTATGGAATCAAAATCAGCGCTTCGAATCCACCTTAGCAGCCCTACAGATGTGGGATGGCAACAAGATTGTGCCTAGAGGGGATTTGACAGAAAAAGATGAACAAAAAATTAGCAGCGCTTTAATGTACTTTAACGACCAACATCAGCTATCGGATTTGAATGTGTTGCCAGCAGATTTTGATCTCAGTCGCGATATGGTCGCTACTTTTGGCTTTGAATATCACGGTTATATTTACGATCGAGACCAAAGGGTGTACTTTAACATCAATACCGAGACCCGTGAGTTTAATTTCGATGTAAAAGAGAATGGTCAGTTGTATCGCATCGATTGGTTTGAAGGTGAAATGCCTACATATACCGAACGCCGTGAGGCAAGTGGTATAAGTATTTCGAACACGGGCTTAATCACGGTGAGTCAGTCTGGCAATAAGGTTCAACAGATTCCACTCAACGACATTTTAAACGAACACTTAGAAAAATTATCGCTGGAAAACAAAGACTCAGCCAACTTGAGTGCTGACAATGCAGTAATCTCCCACACTCTTAATGGAGGACACATCACCTTCTTTATTGAGAGTATCAGCGGGTACCAAGAAGAGAATCAAGAGAAGAAATACGATAGAATTCAGTTGATTATGATTCTAGACTAAATTGTAAAAGACCTGCCCTTTAAGTTAAGGGCAGGTCTTTGATTCAATTGCAGTGTTGTTCACGAGTGCTTTTTTATTTTGAGACAAATTGGTGTCTATTGGCATCGTAATGATATCCGTGTAATGCCATGGCGTTGACGAGTTCATTTTGGTCGATGTGGTAGTGGTGGATTAAATCCTCTAGCGTTTCAAATTCATTTCTCAGCTTCATATTGACCATGCTAAGTAAAAGATGTGGGTCTTTTGGGAGTGAAGGGCTGAACATAGAGTGCTCCTTATTTTGGGGTTAGGACGGTGAGATGCGGATATGGAATTTCTATACCATGTTCTGAAAAAGTGGCTTTAATAGACTCGGTTAATGTGTATTGTACAGGCCAGTAATGTTCTGAAGCAACCCAAAAACGCAAGGTGAGATTGATGCCATTTGGACCATTGCCAGTAGCTACGAGCAAGGGGCTTGGGTCTGTGAGTATTGCATCATTTTGATCACAAAGCTCTAGTAAAAGTGTCCGCACTTGGTTAAGGTCTGTGCGAAAAGTAACAGTAATGGGCATGTCTAAGCGCCGCGTGTCTTTTATACTATAGTTGAGGATAGTGCCATTAAATAGCATGCTATTTGGAATTATGGCCACCTTGTTGTCGCTAGTTACGAGGGTTGTATTGAAGATTTGAACACCTTCTACAGTGCCGGCAAAGCCTGCAGCCTCAATAAAATCGCCAGATCTAAAGGGGCGTAGGGTAAGGAGCATCACGCCACTGGCGAAGTTGCTGAGTGTGCCTTGAAAGGCGAGGCCAATTGCTAAACTTGCAGCTCCAATAACTGCGACTATGCTAGTTGTTTCTATGCCGATTTTTTGGATGACTGCTATGAGCAGTAGACCCTTTAAGCCCATAACGATTAGACCATTTAGAAAGGGTTTAAGTGTCTCTTCGAGGGGCATTTTTCCAAGCGCTTTTGGGAGTCTTCTCTTAAACCAGTTTATAGCACTCCAACCGACTAAAAAGATAATCAAGGCATAGGTTGCATTGATAAGATTGAATCTATCGAGTAATGAAATCATTTTATCCATATGGGCCTCCTAATAGAAAGCTTACCTGAGTTTGTAAGTTGGGTCAATGGCAGATTGTCGCTAAAGAGTAATACGAATTTAAAAGACCTTTAAGGGTAGAATGGGGTATAATAAGGTAAAATGGAGTGTTGTTTTTGACGATATATGTATAGCGACGAAAAAAAGATATGGGGTCTATCGATGAAAAAGATAAATGTCTCAATCGCTTCTCTTGTGCTCGTTGTTGTAATGGTCTTTCAGGTTACGTGGGCGGAGCCTTCACTTTGGGCAAAGCGCTCGGTAGTTCAACTCGAAATTCTGGGTATCCTCTCTGGGGCCTTGGCAGAAGACAGCCTAATGAAGCAACCGATTAACCGTGAAACCTTTGCAGAATTGGCCGTAAAACTATACCTATTTTCCACCGGGTTAGCATTTGAGAGCTTATCGAAGGTGCACGATTTTAAAGATACAACAAATCCCTATGTGGGTGCGGCGTTTCGTTTGGGCATTATCAAGGGCTTCTCAGAAACTCAGTTTAGCCCTAAGGCTCCTGTAACGCGCGAGCAAATTGCAGCGATGCTACACCGTGAAGTTGTACTTCTGGGTCTTGCGACAACACATAAAGCGGGTACACCTTTTGCAGATGCAAGTAAGATTTCTGCATATGCGCGTCAAAGCATCGCGTTTGCCCAATACCATCAGTTGATTCAAGGTGTTTCAGGCAACCGGTTCGATCCCCAAGGCAAGGCAACTCGAGAACAAGTATACAAGATAGCAGAGGGAATCGTCACAAAATTCGGATTGGGAATTTCCACATATCCTGCTTTTACTAGCACTTTAGGTGTTTACAAAGTGCCAAAGAGCCAGTCCACACAGCTCGTGCTAAGCGAAGCTCAAGACCGTGGCATCAGTTTGAGAATCCAGTCTGGACCTGTTCAATCTGGAGTGGCAATTCAGGGAACAACAACCACAAATCGCCCCAATATGGAAATTGAACGGCAATGGATGGAGATTTTCGATATTTTATCTCCTCAGTGGGGATATCAGACTTCTCGTAAAGTGGTTCTAGATCTAAAAGAACAATGGCTTGGTGGCGAGATGCGCTATGCAGGTCCTAGGGTTATTTATATTACAAAAGATGGAGTAGCCACCTCAGACAAGCCGGTAGGTGCTTCGATACAACTGGCATATAATGGCGCTGTAACGGTTACTGTCTACAAATAGGAGGTGCAAATTGAAAGGTAAAATTGCTTGGATTCTCTTAGTTGCAATGCTCGTCGCATTGTGGCCACCAATTTCACCCATTCCAGTTCGCGCCCTAGATGTGGGATCAGGTGCAACGGTCACTAATGTCAAGTTTATCAAACAGCATGTTGGTTATGATGTCACCGGTGGTAACGTGATTATCATTGGTACCAACTTAGAAGATATCAATGTGCTATTTGAGGTTAAAGGGGGCATACCGACAGCCCTTGGCACACTTCATCAAGATTCCAATGCGTTTTTCTTAAACTACGTCTTTAGCTTTGAAGAGGCGGATTCCTTTACAGGTCGTATCTACCTAGGGAATAAGATTATTAATCTCAATACACCAAACTTTCCCAACATCACATCGAGCAACGCGGCAATTGTCAATCAAGATCAAAACCAAGCACTGACAATTAACGGCTCTAACTTACAACTAATCGACAATGTGAATATTAAAGCAACTTATGGTCGCGGCATTCAGCAAAATCGCATTTTAGACAGTTTGGTGCCTCCAGGCCAACAAGCGACAAGCATTAACTTTCAGCCAACTGCGCCTGGGGCATTAGGTTTCCAAGATATCACGTTAAATCAAGAAATACCAGGCGATCCAGTGATAGAGGTTACTTACTACTATCAGAATGCATTTAGATTGCTAAAAAATCTAGATTTAGCCCCTGTAACCATGTATCCCAATGCGGCGAGCAGAGGAGATTTTATCACGCTCTCATCCAGTAAATTCTCTGATGCCAAAAATTATAAGGTCTACTTTTTGAACGCCACAGACAACGATTTTGCATTTTCAGAAATCAAGCGATCGCCGAGCATAGAATTGTCGCAAGACAAACAGCGCATGACCGTTCAAGTCCCAACAAGCACACAATTCGCCTTGGGGACCAAACGCGTGGTGGTCGTAGATGTGCTAAACAATGAAATCGTGGCAAGATACGACTTACCTGAGCCATTTAACTTAATCGATGCGGTGTTTAAGCCTGTAATCTCCCGCATCAATCCAACCGAAGGTACAGATGAAGGTGCCAATATTCAGCTTATTGGCAGAAATTTAATTACGCCCAATATTCCCGAATTAGTGGCTTCAAGTGGCAATATCACAGTGCAGTCCTCGCTACCTTCTAGTGCAGACCAAATTATGAATCTCTCCTTCAACACTACTGGCCTTACCTTTAAAGGCGTGCAAGTGACGGCACTTACAAGAACTGTGCGCTCAATTGTCTCTAAACGGGCGTTTTTCGAAGTGGTTGGCGGAAGTGTAAGGTACTCAAAAATTGGCGCAGACGATTACTTATATATAAAATCCGATGTAATCGACGATGCCGCTACAGATCCGCTAAAAGATGTGGTTGTAGAGTTAGATACTGAGATTCGCACAAGTGATGGGCAGATTTTTACCTTTAGCCAAGCGGTGACAGTAATCGATGGCTTTAAGTTTATTGCCGCATCACTCCTTCCAGAAATTTCAGCTGTAACCCCTGCAAAAGTTCAAATTGATACAACATTTAAACCAAAAGAAGACACTATGTTGTCGATAACAGGCGACAAATACCTAGTAAACAAGTACACAGATGCAACAGGATTAGTTAAAACCAATTATCCAGTTGTTTTAATACAAATCACCGATACAATTGGCGATGATAGTTATGTAGTTAAATTCGATAAAAATGATTTGACTGGCTCCCCACAAGGCACCGTGTACGATATTAATGGCGCCATGATGAATGTCCCTGTAGATATGGTGGTTTTAGATGCGCAAAATCGCATTGTAGACGGCTCTGTGGGCAATGAAATAGGCACGAGAATTGTACTTTACTTGCCTAGAAATGCAAGTTTAGGTGCAGGGGGCAAAAAGAATATTCAAGTTATAAACCCCAAGCGCGGTTCAGATTCCCTTGGGGCTGGTCGCGTTGTTCTCGATATTATTGACTTCGTACTTGCACCCGATGCACCTGTAATAGAAACAGTGACACCGAGTATTGTGACTGCAGATTCCCAAGCTGAGATTGTGATTGTCGGTGCAAATTTTCAAGATGGCGTGAAGGTCTATATCGATGGTAAAGATGTGGGCAATGTAGTGCGCGCGATCGATCCAAAAGGCAATAATATGACCCTCACATTTAAAGCGCCTGTAGGCAGAATCACAAAAACGCAATTACAGGTATTAAATCCTCTGGGGGGCATTGCAGTTCGAGATTTCTATTATGTTCAGTCCTTTAATCAAGATCCAAAAATCAATTTGGTTTCGCCAAATAAAGGGACGGCTAATACCCTAGTTGTTGTTTCTGGTGACAACTTCTTTAAACCCGATGCTGCGGCAGAGACATCAGAAGGTTTAGATGCCTTTAGACTATTGGGAACGAGGTTGTATTTAGATGGCTTAGATATTAACGCCTATAACAAAGATAGTTTTGGGAACGTCGATTTTATTCCTTACACCTCGCCTGTTTCTAATTATTCCCTATTCTCCAATGAATCGGGCGCCATTAAACTCTCACCCTTTTACATCAATACTTTAATAACATCAAATGACGATGGGATTGTCTATATGTGGGCATTCGATGAGAATGGAAATCCCCAACTACACGATGGCAATAAGATAGTGTATACCTTTAAGTATACGCCTGCAAATGGCTACCAAGCTTTTGATGGCTCGGGTACCCTTTTGGGGGCGCTCTCTCAAACGCCAACTCAATTGACCATTGGCAGTGCCACGCCAATAACCTTAAAAGTTCGTATGGACAACAAGTTAGTTCGTCCAAGTTATACCCTTAATAAAGAATTGTTCGTCAAGTTAGCGGATTATTGGAATAGTGTCGTTTTGAAAGATGCAGTTACGGGCGATTATTACACCGTCACAGAACTGCCCGATGGGTCTGTGCGTTTAAGCAATGGTCAGTTTAATGTATATACCCTTAAAGCAACAGGAACAGATCTTGCGGCACCCGGAATTAAAGCTATCGATGCACTGAATCGTTCCTTTGATGTCTCGGTCAGTCAAACACAATTAACTGTCAATACAGCTACTCCCCTTCAGCTTAACTTGGAAACCGCCTACCTGTTTGACCCTACAACTAAACGCATTGTAGGTAACCGCGTAAGAGTAGAAAACAAGAATAAGCTCATCTTTTATGTACCTAACTTAATTTCGAGTACGGGGCTAAAAGATGTAAAAGTTGTGAACCCAGATACAAAATCGGCAACATTGCCTCGCGGTTTTTACTATTACCAACTCCCTGGCACACAACCTGCGATTTCCAGTATTACCCCGAATATTGGTTCAGTCGAGGGCGGCTATATTGTGAGCATTAAGGGCAAAGACTTTAAAGATTCCTCTCAAGTATACTTTGATGGCATAGCTGTACCCGTCTCAGATAAGACGGTAAATCTACAAGGCACTGAAATTCAAGTCAAAGTCCCTAAATACCCCATAGATATTGCCCTCGTGTTTGGCGTGGGTAAGCTCACGGTCCCCGTTGTGATTGTCAATAACGACGGTGGTACCGCCTCGCGACTTGAAGGCTTTACCTACGTTAAGCCCGCATCGCAGCCTAAGTTATCTCAAATTGTCTTAAATAAAGGCTCTACAAATGGCGGAGAAGTGGTCGAGATTATCGGTGAAGATTTCCGTTTCTTCGAGCCCTTTAGTAACTTGGGTGGTTCTGCGGGTTACGATGAAGGGGTAGACACGTTTACAAATCTCAATAGCAACCTGGCAATCTCACCAAAATGGGATAATCTCCTTGCAAAACGCCTAGATGGCCTTGTGGACTTGTGGGAAAGAACGCCAATGCCAGGGGGCGCAAACTATTTCGGATACGATTACTACTACGCTTCTAATATTTTGCCAAAGGTTTTCTTTGGCACAGAACAAGCAAAAATTGTGGATTTCGATACGGATTATATCAAAGTCATCACACCGCCGAATTCGAAAGGACTTAAGGGCGTCATCGTAATGAATAACGATTCGGGTGTTTCGAATGCACTTAGTTATACCTACGATGCATCTTCTCCTAAAATCACCTTTATCAATCCCAATCAAGGTGCGCGAACAGGTGGTGAAAAACGAGAAATTATAGGTTCTGGCTTTGCAGAGAGCACCTTGAGCGCTTATCAAAACGACAATGCAACAGAGATTGTTAGTGCTGGAAATAAAGTTGAGGCAATGGTTCAGTTTGGCGCTTTGACAAATTCCAAGGTAGCTTTGGGGCAACCCAACGACGGCCGCATTAACGCCAACAGAGCCACCGTAAATATTGAAGGTGGATTGAAGGTCATTTATGATGGCAATGCTAAAGCACTCGATGTTTCTCTAGAAGAAGGCGGCGTTATCTATCAAAGAACCTTTACCAATTACGATGGAAGAGATTTGTATGTTCCAGCGGGTATGCTCAAAAATGGTGCCAATTACTATCAACCTTTGAATTCTGATTATGCAACACCTACGGTGTATAACACAAACAACGATTATGAGTGGATACGCATCCAAATAGACAGCGTGTCGAAGCGCGTATTTGTTACGAGAGGTTTTGCGCCGAGAGTGGATTTTGAAACAAACGGAAAAATTACACTCTATACACCATCCTATTATACAGTTGATCAAGTGCCATTGACTGTCTATAATCCAGATGGAGGCCTTGCAACCACCACCTTTAGATTTACAAATCCCGCTTCAAAACCCATCATCAACATAGTCAGCCCAATGGAAATCATACCGCCAAACTCAGTGGAAAACGACACGGCAATCGAGCAGCGGATGGTTCAGGCTACAGTAAATGGCGGCATTAGCATAGAGATAAAAGGCCGCGATTTCAGAGATGGCGTAAAAGTCTTTTTGGGCACCAAACAAGCAGAGGTTTTAGATATTGTCAAAGACGAAATTGCCAATTTAGAAGTTATTATTGCCAAAGTGCCAGCTGGTCAAGCAAGTGAAATCGGTGTTAAACTCCCAATTATAGTTGAAAATACCGATGGTGGTATTGCCAACTCTACCGATATCGCAAAGCTTGGACCAGATAAGCGTTTGATTTACTTCATCTATCGCAAACCGCTGAGTATCCCTACAATTAAAGAGCTTGTGCCCAATAAAACCTCTCAATTTGGTGGGAACACCGTAGAAATTAGAGGTACAGACTTTAGAGCAGGTGCAATTGTGATTATAGGCGCAATTGGCGGTGTACCAGTAACCCCTTCGACCATCGAAGATGTGGGTCGATTTGTAAGATTTGTCGTGCCTAATAATCTCACCCCTGGTGCCAAAGATATACAGGTAGTCAACAAGGATTTTGGAACGATTACTGCGACGGGTGCTCTAACGGTAATCTCCTATCCCATAGTAGACAATGAAATTGTAATGGCTGATAGCAAATTGCCTGTAAATGTACTACTAACAACCGGTGGTGAGCGCATTAGAATTACCGGTAAAAACTTCCAAAATGGTGCAAAAGTAATCTTTGGAGGTACCCGAGTATTACAAGTACCAGGTCAAACTGGGGAAGTTGGCTTTTATAAAGACGACAAAACCTACGTGATTCAGGGCGGGACGGCTGCGAGCAAGGTAGAGTTTGTAGATGCGAATACGATTATTGTAACCTCACCAGAGCTATTCGAAGAAAAAATCTATACGCTGACTGTAATCAATCCCGATACCGGCGTGAGCGATCAAAATGCAAGTGTTACAGTTACCGTGCCCGTGCCATCTGCGCCATCAACCCTAAAGGCTCAAATGGTGAGCGAAGCATATATTAGACTCTATGATTTCGCTGTAGACCGCGTTAAATACTATGAAATATTTGTATATATGGGACCTAAAACATCTCAGCAGTTGACAACTAACAGCTATAGAGATTTCAAATCTATAGGCACCACACCAGAGTCCCCATATAAAGTGACGCGTCTAGATGGGTATAGTCAGCTGACATCTTCAGACACCATTTCATTTGTAGTCAAGGCTGTGAATGAGTTTGGATCCTCCAAATGGTCAAATGTCGCAACACTTCAATATGCTCAGTTTAAGGACGTAAAAGTCCTTGGCGATCCCGGACTTACAGGGTCTTTATTGCCAACCTTAGAGCAAGTGGCCAATTCATCAGTTAAGGGCCAAACCCTCGAGGTGCTGTTTACAAATGGCAATTTTAAGTCAAGTGTCAATGTCAATATGAACAATCTGGCATATGCAAGCGTTAAGGATGTAAAAATTATTATGCCAGACACAATGGTTTCTCAAAATGTATCCCGCATGACTGTCGATTCAAAGCTTATCGATATGAGCTATATTCCGGCAGGATTTGCAAATGATAGTTTTCGAAGAAACAACACAACGAGTACAGAATATGTAACCTGGCGCGTGAAGTGGTCGCCAGATACACAAAGCGGTATAGCGCTTTCAATATTACCAGCAACTGTTAAGGCAGTATCTCCAGTGATTACTATGACTGCAGATATTGCGAATAATACAGGAAGCAGAAGCTTGGGCGCCCTCACTATACCAGTCGATGTAAAATTAAATATAGGTGCACAAGAAATCGTCCAAAAGACAGGTACTTTTGAAGTGTTCTTCTACGATTTTGCAACGCGAAGCTGGGCAAAGATTACTTCTAGCTACAATGCGTCTTTAAATCAAGTAAATAGTCAGTGGAAATCGCCGGGCTATTATGTATTAACTATAAAGCGGTAATCGTGAAATCGAGATACCACGTAAAATCAAATGTATGAAAAATAATTTTAGAAAACTCAGAGCTAGAATTTCGACAA
>CALFXQ010000154.1 GCA_937958285.1 uncultured Fusibacter sp.
AGCCACCTTGCCTCTTCGAGATAGTTGAGAAACACCGCATTGTTCACATGTCCAAAGGAATCTAGCTCACAGCCTCTCACCTTAAAGTCATAGATTGTCTTCATTTAAAACTTCACCTCGCATTTGGTGGATCTGCTTGACAAGAGACTTAAATCGAAACTGCATATAGCGATCATGGTGACCGGCTAACAGCCACTTATAGTAGTAATAGATAAAAAAATTGGTGGCCTTTAATACATGAGGCTCTTCGTAGACAATAAAGTCGCCCTCTACATAAAAGTGCATGTCGGCCTTGCCAAAGAAGTGCTTTGATTGAGAGTGGAATTGAATGTGGGCGTTGTGCACCACCTCAGTAACCGTCAGTTGATAGGTAAAGGGTGGCAGAGAAAAAAACAGACGCCCACTGCACCCGACTTCTAAGCGCTCTTTGTCGAAAAGCATCCAAACAAAGGGGACGAAATTGAACCACCTGGCAAAGCGCCGTGTGCGATATACCACTTCGAAGAGCTCTCCTATGGTATAAGCATCACTTGGCAGAATCAGCTTGCTGTTGATTACAATTTCTTTCATAATGCCCCCATTTCTTTAGAACGCTATTTATGAACAGATCACCTTAACAACTTGTGCAAAGACCTTTCGAAGAGCCAACTCTCATAGGCATGAACCGCCTTTCCTTCACTGGCGGTGTTGCCTTTGCCAAAGGTATAGTAGTTAGTGAGAGAAATCACATCGCCTATAAGCATCTGAGTCTTGTCTTTTGTCATATCGTCGATTAAGCGAAGTGCCTCTGTATACAAGTCTTGATTGTCGTAAATCTTGTAAATTAGCCCTTCGACCAGACTCTCCACAGCGGTGTAGAGTTGTGTGCTAAGGGTCATGTAAATGGTCTTTGAGCGCCCAATGCGCGCCTGTAATCGCTTGCAGCCATTGAGCCCGGGAAGCAAACCCTGCATAGTCTCTGGCAAGCCAAACCGCGCTTTGGGTGTGGCCAGAATAAACTGGGTAGCTAGAGCAATCTCAAATCCCGCACCGAGACACATACCGTCAACTAGCGACACCGTGACAAGGGGTAAATTTTCAATAAAATCTAGAAGTGCGCGTGCGCGTTGTAGCTTCTCTACCACGAAGTTTGCAGTCTCTGGATTCAGCAATAGCGACAGATCTGCCCCCGTAGAAAAACATCGCCCTTTACTCGAAATCACAAGGCCTTTAAGGGGGTGGCGCTCGATTAAATCCTTCAATACTTCT
>CALFXQ010000155.1 GCA_937958285.1 uncultured Fusibacter sp.
CAGAAACATGTGGAGTCACTAGGAGTCCCCATTAAAGAATATGTACTTGTGGAAAAACTCGAAGACCTTGGCTCTGTTAAGCGCTTAACACTAGACGATGGTACTCAAATAGAGGCCAAAGCCGTTATCTTGGCCACTGGTTCTAAAAGCAAAAAGCTCGATGTTCCAGGTGAAGATGCTTTCTACGGTCGAGGCGTGACCTACTGCGCCATTTGCGATGGCCCCCTCTTCCAAGATCGAAAAGTCATTGTAGCAGGCGGTGGCAACAGCGCAATCGAAGCTGCTGTAGACCTTGCAAAAATAGCAGAGCACGTCACAGTGATTCACCGCAGCCAACTGCGCGCAGATCAAATCGTCATCGACCAACTTAACAAATTTGACAATGTAACTGTACTACTAGAAACACAAATCCTTGAGGTGCAAGGCGAGCGCATGGTTAAAGGCGTTCGAGCCCTCGACAAAAAAAGCAACCAAGAAATTTTCGTCGAAGCCAATGGGGTGTTTATAGAAATTGGCTATACACCAAATAGCGAGTGGTTAAAGGGGACTGTGGCTTTAAATGAACGCGGCGAAGTTACGGTAAACAATCACGGTGAAACTTCAGTCGCCGGCATATTTGCTGCAGGTGACCTCACACAAGTGCCATATAAGCAGGTAGTTGTCGCTGTAGGAGAAGGTGCAAAAGCAGCCCTTAGCGCAAATGACTATATCAACAGATTGGCCTAATTTAGAAAGGAGCTCTACATGAGTTTACTCAACGAAGAAATAAGAGAACAACTAAAAGACTATTTTTCAGAGATTAAGAAAGACATCCATATGCATCTTGTGGTCGACGACTGCGATTCCTGCCCAGATACAAAGGCACTCCTCGAAGAAGTATCTCAACTCAATGCCCACATTCATCTAAATATCCACGCCAAAGACTCAGAAGTTGCTAAGCGCTATGACATTATTCGTACCCCTGTTATCTTTTTTACAGATGCTCAAGATGCGGACTTGCGCATTCGCTTTAACGGCATTCCTGCGGGTCATGAGTTCAGTGCCTTTATCACCACATTGGCAGAAGTTGGAGATGGTGGCGAAACCCTACCCGATAGTTTTGTAGCACGGGTCAATGCCATAGACAAACCAGTAGACATCAAGGTCTTTGTCACCTTGGGTTGTCCGCATTGCTCAGGCGCTGTTGCTAAGGCTCACAAACTCGCACTGATGAATCCAAATGTCCGTGCGGAAATGATAGAATGTGGAACCTTCCCAGCCTTGGCCGACCAATATCAAGTCAGTGGTGTTCCAAAAATTGTAATTAATGAGACCGATGAACTTATTGGCAATCAACCTATGGATGCATTTTTAGACGTTATAGAAAGGTAGACTCACTATGAGAGAAATCGTATTTGCAGGCGGCTGCTTTTGGGGTTTAGAAGCCTATTTTAAGAAGTATCCCGGCGTGATAAAAACCGAGGTCGGGTATGCCAATGGCTTAATCGACAAACCGGTATACGAACAAGTGAAAAAGGGTGGCACAGGCCATGCAGAAGTGGTGCACGTGGTTTACGATTCCAATATTATCAGCTTTGAGACATTGCTAGAAAAGTTCTGGCAGGTAATCGACCCCACAGTTATCAATCGACAAGGCCCCGATATTGGCCACCAATACCGCACTGGCATTTTCTACATGGATCCAGCCGACCTGCCAGCTATCAATCTCTCCTTAGAAAAGATAAAGACCCAATACGACCGTCCCATTGTGACGGAGATTGAGCCTCTAAAGAGTTATTTTGCCGCTGAAGAATATCATCAGGATTATCTCACAAAAAACCCAAGTGGGTACTGCCATATCGATCTTTCTCTCTACGATTAACCATTAGTCTTCAACTACCCCTATCACACAATTGTGGTGGGGGTTTTCTATGCAATCCACGATACTTGCGTTTAAAAGCACCTGCTTAGATTTTGACGAGGTACGCGTATAGCCTTCTAAGGCGGCTTCCAAGCTCAATGCCTCTTCTGGACGGTAAACCACAGGAGGCACATGAAGTGTCTGACGCTTAATCGCGCAGTGCAACCCCTTAATAACATCGGGGGTATCGATGGGTGCATCTGATCCCAAATAGAGTGGGATTCCCATCTGATGCATGGTCTTAAAGGCATATGACTCACCAGCTCTTTGATC
Source organism: uncultured Fusibacter sp. (assembly GCA_937958285.1). Classification (GTDB taxonomy): domain Bacteria; phylum Bacillota; class Clostridia; order Peptostreptococcales; family Acidaminobacteraceae; genus QQWI01. The sequence goes on from CALFXQ010000155.1 coordinate 2,174, forward strand.
TCCAAGGCGACTTTTAACCATAAGTGCATCTTCATGCAGAAAAATAGGTTGGATATACGCGCGAAGGCCAAGGGCTGCCATTCGATTTAAAAGCCCAAGATTTACAATTTGGCAGTGCACAATCCCGGACTTACTTAAATAATCTTTCGAAGCACCATAATCCTGCAGGATTTCGAATACCGTGAGCACCCGATCAATGGCAGCATCTCCGATTGCATGAATCGTCAGTGGTAAGCCCACACGATACGCCCTTTCGCAGATGTTCGCCAAAGCCTGATCACTTTGGATTGGAATGCCCGAGGTCTCTGGATCATCCGAGTAAGGCGACAACAGATGCGCCGTTCTCGCACCCAGTGAACCATCCACAAAGAGCTTCATCGAACCAATTGTAAACGCGCCATCCACGCCGAGTTGCTCCTCGATGCGCGCTTTTTCCTTGGCAAGCATCTCCGGGTCGCCTTGGGCTTGAGCCACCACTTTAACTTTTAAAAGGTCCGCTTCTGCCATTTCTCTAAAGACCCCTAAGATGTCATTTGCAGACAAATTCGGGTAACAGGTTAGGTCATCTGAGTGCACTTCTACTATGCCTTTAGCAAGTAAATCCATTTGCGCCACTAAAATATTAGCTTTTACCATCTCAACTGTACCATTATAGTACCCAGCATCTTTTAGTAACACTCTCGCACTTTCCCTAAAGATGCCAGTGGGATTTCCATGGTGATCTACGTCGATGTTGCCACCCTCAATCTGTGGAATATGGCCTTTGCGTATGCCAAGGGCCTCTAGTACAAAGGTATTCACCGCGGTAACATGGCCACAGATTCTAGAGAGCAGCACCGGTCTATCCATTGAAATAACGTCTAAATCAGAGGCGTTGGGGTACCGCTGCTCTACAAACTGCTCTTGATTCCATCCAAATGCAACAATAACTGAATCGTCCACAACCCGACATTGATCCACTAAATCACCAATGCTCTTTGCGTGCCTCAAATCCACTAATGATAAAAATTTCCCGTACTCCACAAGATGCAAGTGGGTATCGCAGAAGGCATGATACACATATTGATTTTCCATTGTATCCTCCACAGTGTGGGGTCTACCCCTCAGTTAATTTTTCTGTAATCTTATAAAAGGTCACAAAACGTTTTCCTCTGTACCCACCCAATTCTATCAAAAAAAAACCTGAAAAAAAAATAAAAAAATGAATTTTTTTTTTTAACCCCCGAAAAATTTTTTCTCCTCCCTAAGGGGTTTGTTTTTTTTCGGGCCCCCCCCCCCCCCCCCCCCCCCCCCCCCCCCCCCTGTGGGGGGGGGGG
>CALFXQ010000156.1 GCA_937958285.1 uncultured Fusibacter sp.
CGAAAAAGGTACTCAAAGAAGCAGAGAATATCCCATCTACCGTACAGACCGAGGCTTTGCAAGGTAGAAGAGATTTGCGCGGCGAGACAATTATCACCATAGACGGTGCAGATGCGAAAGATCTAGATGACGCTGTCGGGGTTATTCGTCTTGGCAATGGCAACTATAAGCTAGGCGTCCATATTGCAGATGTTACCCATTATGTTAAAGAAGGTTCAAAGCTAGATAAAGAGGCCCTCGAGAGAGGCACGAGCGTTTACTTAATCGATCGTGTAATCCCTATGCTACCCCATGCACTATCAAACGGGATTTGTAGCTTAAACCCAAATGTAGATCGCCTCACTATGAGTTGTGAAATGGAAATTTCACCAACAGGTGAAGTCGTTCGCCACGAGATTTTCGAGTCGGTCATATGTACTGCTGCGAGAATGGTTTACACGGATGTAAGCGATATACTCGAAGGTGCACAAGATGGTGCCACCCTCGAGGGTGGCACCATGGCAATGCTAAAAGATATGGAGGCTCTCAGTCTTATTCTACGTGGGCGAAGGGAGCGACGTGGGGCGATTGATTTTGACTTTCCAGAGCCTCAAATAACACTAGATGAAAATGGAAAGCCTCTCGAAATTGTAAATAGAGAACGTCGCATTGCAAATCGCATTATAGAAGAGTTTATGCTTGTTGCCAACGAGACGGTCGCAGAACATGTATTTTGGCTAGAGTATCCTTTTGTGTACCGAATTCACGAAGATCCAGATCCCGAGCGCATAGCAAGCTTCAATCTCTTTTTGAATCGCTTTGGCTTAAAATTAAAAAGCGGCGAAGACGACATGCATCCTAAATCGGTACAGCAGCTGCTAGAAAGTGTTGAGGGCAAAAAAGAAGCGCCAATTATCAATAAAATGATGCTGCGTGCGCTAAAGCAGGCCAAGTATTCACCAAGCAATGAAGGTCATTTTGGATTGGCTGCAAAGTACTACTGCCATTTTACATCGCCAATTCGCCGCTATCCCGATTTGCAAATTCATCGCATTTTAAAAGAGATGATTCACCTTCAGCTTACACCACAACGCATCGAACAGCTCAAAGTAATCGTAGACTATGCTGCAAGACAATCATCAGAACGGGAACGCGTTGCAGAGCAAGCCGAGCGCGAAACCGACGATATGAAAAAGTGCGAGTATATGCTTCGCTTTATCGGTCAGGAGTTTGAGGGCGTGATTTCTACAGTTACTGGGTTTGGCATGTTTGTCGCCTTAGAGAACACCATTGAAGGACTTGTGCGCGTGAGCAATATGGAAGATGACTATTACCACTTCGATGAAAAGTTAATGGCTCTAGTAGGAGAACGCAGGCGAAAAACATTTACAATTGGCGACAGCATAACAGTTCGCGTTGAAAATGTGAACGTGGGCTATCGAGAAATTGATTTTAAGATAGTCGCAAAGAGCGTTGAACAGTAGCTAATTATCCAAAAGAAAAGCTGATGCGAAAATATCGCATCAGCTTTTATAATTAATGATTTTGGATTTTAAATGAACTGCCGTTATGAAGTAATCCTTATTTTTTGTAAGGCACGCGTGATTCGATTGCTTTTAGGGCAAGTGCTTTGAAGTTATCACTGCTTGTTGTAGCGCCAGCAACTGCATCTACTGCTTGCGGATCTTGCTTTTCAACAAGTGCGTTTGCAAGTTGTGTGTATGCATCTTTTGGCGTTACTTTTGTTTTGTCAGACATCATTTTTGAGTATTCTTCGTCTGTAGATTTTGCTTTGCCATCGGCATTGGTTTCGTCGAAGACAACTGCAACAATTTTTCCGCCTTCAAATGTCAATGTAATTGAAGGTGTCCAACCGCGCTCGTCTGTTTCACCTGTTGCAGAGTAGTCGCCATTAGCCTCTAAAACGAGCTCAGTCGTGTCGCCAGACTTAGCTTTTTCGATTAAGCCTTCTACCATGTGAATGTAGGACTCAGAAGAGTTTGTTGCACCAGCCACAGCGTCGATGCTAGCCGACTGCTTCTCAACGACCTGAGCTTGGAGCTGCTCAAAGGCCTCAGCTGGTGTGACCTTAGTTTTAGCGCTCATGCGCTCGCCGTAGGCAGTATCCTCAGTTTTAAGTTTGCCCTCAGCATTGATGTAGTCGCCTTTAGCGGCAGTAATTTTACCACCAGAAACGGTCAATTCAACAAATGCTCTCCAGCCACGCATATCTGAGTGATCGTATGTAGCGTAATAAGTGCCATCCACTAGGGCGCCGTCAGCTGGTGCTTCAGTAACGGCTTCAGTTTCTTCTACTGCAGCGGTAGTTTCTTCTACAGCCTCAGCAGGTTTTGGTTGGCAACCTGTGAAGGCCAAGACAACGGATAATGCAATCGCTAGAAAAATAAGATGTTTTTTCACAGTAAATCCCTCCTTGAGTTTAAGTTTACCCCTAAGCCACGCTTTTATTCATTATTTTATACAACTTTCAAATCATATAAGAAGGCTTGCCTTTTGATAATGAAAATCGTATACTTAAAAAGTACTTAGGTAGCTAAATTATAATCTATTGGTCACACGAAAGCAATTAACAAAGCAGTTAAAGATTTGGTTTTTTGGGTATACAATTGCTATTCACGAATTCGAGGAGGCATATTTATGGACAAGCGACAAAGTATTGTTGTACTTGGCGCGGGCTATGCAGGCGTAACTGCAGTTAAAAAACTATGTAAAAAACTTAAGCCGTACAAAGATCAATACCGCGTAGTACTTATAGACCGTCGCCCTTATCATACACTGCTAACAGATTTACACGAAGTAGCTGGTGGACGAATTGAGTCAGAAAAGGTGCTAATCGACCTTCGAAAGCTTTTTGGGCATCTTGATGTTGAAGTGATTACAGACGAAATTGTAGGCGTTGACTACGACCAGCGCAAGGTTTCCCTTGAAGGCGGCGATGTCATAGACTATCGTTTTTTGGTGATGGGATTAGGCTCACAAACGAGCTTCTTTGGCATCCCCGGTGTCGAAGAAAACAGTTTAACCCTTTGGTCTTATGAAGATGCACTCAAGATTAGAGAGCATATCCAACATCAATTTGACCGTGCAAGAGGCATAAAAAATTCTGAAAAGCGCAGACAAATGCTTACATTTACTGTGGCAGGCGGCGGCTTTACAGGGGTTGAAATGGCGGGTGAATTAGGTGAATGGGTCAAAACGCTTTGCGAGCACTACGAGATAAGCCGTCAAGACGTACGCGTGATTCTTGTTGAGGCCCAAGATAAGCTCTGCCCGATGTTCCACGTTAAGCAAACTCTAAAAATACAAAAAAGACTCCATAAATTGGGCGTAGAAGTGCTCCTTAACTCTCCAATTACAGAAGCAAAAAAAGGTGCATTTACCATCAAAGGGCGTGACGCGATTCCTACAAACACCCTTATTTGGACAGCTGGCGTGGTGTGTAATCAGTTTGTCAAAGAAACGGGCATCAGTACTGCACGTCACCAACGCGCTCAGGCAAATGATTTTCTCCAAAGTGTGGATCACGACAATGTCTATTTAATAGGCGACAATGCATACCTAGAAAACGATGGCAAACCAATATTACAGGTTGTTGAAACCGCCGTACAAACGGCAGATGTGGCAGCTGAAAATATTATCAACCAAATAAAAGGCGCCGAGCTCCATGCTTTTAAGCCAAATTATCACGGTTTTATGGTTTCTGTGGGCGGCCGTTATGCAGTAGCAGATGTTATGGGCATGAAGCTCAGCTGGCTGTTTGCCATGGCACTTAAGCACTTAGTCAATGTGCACTATCTCTGGGAAATTGGCGGTTTTGCTGTGGTTTGGCATTATTTATATGCAGAGTTCTTTAACATGACGCAAAATCGTTCGATTTTAGGTGGCCATGCATCGCGTACAAGTCACGTGTTCTTCTTAGTGCCGCTTCGCATCTACCTTGGCGTGATGTGGCTTATAGAGGGTGTCAAAAAGGTTCAAGACGGGTGGCTAGACCCTGAAAATATCTTTATCATTCAAGTCGAAGGGGTAGCTGGTGCTTCCGAAGCTTGGGAAGAAGCCTCAGAAGGGGTGGCGCAGATTGTGCCGATTTTCGAACAGCCCCCAGCAATCTTCCAGTGGTTTATGGATACTTTTATTGCACAGGCGCCATTCTTGTTCCAGGCGAGTGTGGTTATAATGGAAATTGCCATTGGCCTAGCTTTAATTGGCGGTTTGTTTACAGTGTTAGCTTCTGTAGGCTCTATGTTCTTAGGTTTTAACTTCATTCTTTCTGCAATGGCAGATTGGAGTATTTTGTGGTACATTATCACGCCGATTGCCTTTATTGGTGGTGGCGGACGCGCACTCGGTCTAGATTATTATGTCATGCCAGTACTTAAGCGCTTTTGGAAGCGATTAGGTATTGTAAGGCGCCTTCGCATCTATATCGATTGACGATAAACTAGAACCCATGTAAGATGGTAGGGGATGCGACAGCTAACAGCTGAGCATCCCCTTTCGAACGCCAATGGCCGGTAAAAAGAAAGCCATACCAAAGAGGACGAAATCTATGATTCAACTTGCAGCGGCTCCAGGTTACTTGAGTCAAGCGCTTATCGATATGGAAGTAAAACTCCTACAATATACAGAAAATCAACCACCATTAATCGGAGAAGGACTCAAATCTCTTGTAGCTGGTGGTGGAAAGCGCATACGGCCCTTGCTTTGTTTGATGGGTGTTTATTACGGCGATGCGCATGCCGCATATGAAGATGTGGTGGAACTTGCCACCATGCCCGAACTGCTTCACTTGGCCTCGCTTATACACGACGACATTATCGATCAGGCCTCGGCAAGGCGTGGTGTAGAGACGCTACACAGCCGATTTGGAACTCATGTGGCGGTGTACGCAGGCGACCTTGTGATCATTCAAACCTTAAATCGCATGCTCGCCTATTACGATAAGTCCGATTACATGCGCTTTTCTGCTGATCTCTTAAAGCTCGTGCAGGCGGAGATACTTCAAATGGCGGGAAAGACGGCACTGGAGCTGTCGGTCAAACGCTATTTAAGGGTGATCGAAGGAAAAACGGCACGCCTTTTAAAATTGAGTTTCGAAATGGGTGCAGTCTATAGCCATGTAGCGCCAAACACTAGAAAAAAACTGCTTCGCGCGGTACACTATATGGGCATGGCCTTTCAAATTAAAGACGATTGTCTAGATTTTTCTGCGTCGCAACAGATATTTGGAAAACCCGTGCTACAAGATCTTAAAAATGGTTATCTCACCTTACCTGCCATTTTGTATTATCGCCGTCATGGTGAACAATATAAACGCCTCAAGCTAAAGGGCTCCATTAAGGGTCAAAAGCTGTCCGCGTCTCAATTTGCGCCCGATGTAGAGAAGACACTTCTCATTGCAAATCGCTATACACAAAAGGCCTTAGCACTCTTAAAAACGCTTCCAGAGCACCCTTTAAATGAAACCTTTATCGAGTTGGCGAACTTGCTTAACAAGCGTGAGCACTAGGAGAATCCCATGGAACCATACTTGATCGCACTTGACCTCGATGGCACATTGCTTAGAAGCGATATGACTATCGGAGAAAAGACAAAAGCCATACTTCAAAAGCTCCACGCCAAAGGACATCAAATTACCATAGCCACAGGGCGCATTTTAAAATTAGCAGCGACTGTGCCCACAGATCTCGAGATGCCCGCCCATGTGGTCGCCTGTAACGGGGCCCTTGTAAAACATGCAGATCATGGCATAATCGCCGCCCATACTTATAGCGACGAACAGCGGCAACAACTAGAGCAAAGTCTTAAACAGATCGAATTAGCACTTCAGCCGACTAAACCCTACGGACTTTACTACCACTACTATTCAGAAGATACTATATATGCGAGTGCCCTTGAGCACACGGCTAAAAAGTTTGCCCAAGTGTCGAGTAAGCGCCTAGAATCAGAAAGGGTTAACCTTGTGATTTTACCCGCTAAGAGCCGTGCTACTAATGTTTACAAGTACGGTATCTACCGAGATGGTAGCTACGATTTTGATAAGGCACGCAATATGTTAGATCAAATACCTGGGCTCTCTACCATGTTTTCGGCGCCCAACCTACTCGACATTATGAGAGATGGCGTAACAAAATGGACTGGGATCTTAGAGTTAGCAACACATCTGGGCATTCCAGAATCTAGAATCATGGTGTTTGGCGACAACGAAAACGACTTAGAAATGCTGGAAAAAGCAGGGGTCAGCGTGGCCATGGGCAATGCGGCGGCCGAAATTAAAGCGGTTGCAAAGCACACGACCGAAACCAACGACCAAGAGGGAATTTATACCTTTTTGCAATCTTATTTTGAAATGGAGTAACTATGAAAGCATCAAATGAAAAAGAGATGATGACCTACGAAAGTCATGGTCATGTGGTGGCAGTAGATAAAAAGCGCCTGTATTCAGCTTATGCTATGCTCTTTGCATCGGCCATTGGCTGGGCGCTGAGCACGATTATCATTAAGCTCTATATCGGTGCTGTTCCCGCATTTCATCTCTTGTTTGGGCGTTTTGCCTTAGCGGCATTGCTGTTTGGTGCTTTTAAGTTCCGCCACATTCGCCTTAGCAAAAAACTCTTGTTTCACGGCAGCTATATGGGGTTCTTTCTGTTTATCGCCTACTATTTAGCGGTGGCTTCACTGTACTACACGACGGCTGCAAAATCCGGATTCTTGGTGGCTTTATCCGTACTTGGTGTGCCCCTTGCTCAGATGGCCATTAAGCGTCAGTTGCCAAATCGCTGGGTGATGGTCTCGGTGGTCACGTCGATTGTGGGCCTCTATTGGATCAGCGGCATGGACGGCGCTGGGTTCAACATAGGCGACCTTATGGCCCTGGGTTGTTCAGTAGCTTACACGTGCTATATTTTGTTTATCGATCGCTACGCAGAAGAGATGAACGAAGACCAAATGACCTTTGTAATTTTGGCGGTGGTGGCGGTGTTTTCCTTTATTGCCATGTTGCTTTTCGAAGGGGTTCACATCGACAAATTGATCGCCGGTTGGGTGCCAATTGTGTTGGTTTGCTTTGCTGGCACATTGCTCTCCACCTACTTTCAGACAAAAGCCCAACAAGTGGCCTCTCCAGAAAGTGTGGGCATTATCCTCCTCGGCGAACCCTTATTCACTTTGGTCATGGCGATCTTTATTTTGGGTGAAAGCACCACGCTGATGGGCCTAGTTGGATCGGGCCTACTGCTTACTTCGCTTCTGATTGCGGTAATTAAAAAAGTTTGATGGCCAAGTCTGTGAGCGTTGCACATCTTTCTTTAATTTGATTTTTCCCATGATTTCAGGGCTTTGGCCCCTGCTGCGACCTTGCCCGGCAGGGGCATTTGTGTTATGATGAGTGAGCAGAAGTAAAGGCAGGTGAACATATGGCAATTGGTAAATTGATTGCAAACAACAAAAAAGCGTACCACGATTACTTCGTGGAAGAAACCTATGAGTGTGGCATTGTGCTAACGGGCACCGAGGTTAAGTCATTTCGCGCCGGCAAGGTGAGCGTCAAGGAAGCATATTGCGATATCAAAGACGAAGAAGCGTGGATTCGAGGCATGCACGTGAGCCCCTACGAACACGGGAGTTACAGCAATGTCGACCCACTTCGCATCCGAAAACTCCTTTTGCATAAGCGTGAGATACGAAAACTTATTGGCCTTGTCAAACAAAAGGGCTACACATTAGTGCCGATTAAAGTTTACATTAACACTGATGGTCGCATGAAAGTAGAAATTGGACTATGTCGCGGTAAAAAGCAGCACGATAAACGCGATACCATTTCAAAGCGCGATAACGACTTGCGCCTCCAACGCGAGATTCGAAATCGCAACAATTAGCAACAATTAGTAACATTTTGCAATGATTTGCAGTATAACGCGGAATTTACCGCGCACCTTTCCTCCTATCTGGGGGTGTAAAGGTTTCGACGGGGATGTTCAGCATAGGTAAGCGAGCCGTGTTTTTGCCTTGGGGTACACGTTAAAGAACTGGGGCACTAAATATAAACGCAAACAATAAATACGCTTTAGCAGCTTAATAAAGCTGCAGTCCTTCGCCCATTTTAGGTCTTGGTCACTGTCACCTGGGCGGACCGACTAACCAACCCTTTACAGTGAACAAAGCGCGTGCTCGTCTCGACACGCGGGGGTATTCAGAGACTTGCTGATGCATTCGCCGGTTACAGAGTGAATGCCGATGGACAACTAATCTGTGACTGCGCTCGGAGAAGGTTTATGTCAGATGTTTTCGGACGTGGGTTCGATTCCCACCACTTCCACCAATAAAAAAAACCACCAAATATATGGTGGTTTTTTTTATTGGTGGAAGCTTGCTCCGAGCATTCGCTTGCGAATGCGTGGCCCGAAGTGAAACGGAGGGTCCACCAAAGCAAAAGATGGTGGTGTAGGTTATTATTTGTGGAAAGTTATAGAACTGGGCTGACCTTTTATACCGATATCGGAGCAATGTTTACAATATACCGATATCGGTATATTGTATTTGTAAGGGTGGTGAGTTTATGGCGTATATGTGCGTAACTGAAGCAAGTAATAAATGGCAAATTAGCGATCGAAGGATACGCGTATTATGTTCAGAGGCCGTATTGAAGGTGCTGTGAAGTTTGGTCGAAACTTGTCCATTCCACATGATGCAGTCAAACCAACAGATGCCAGATTAAGTCATCTAAAATCATATAGAGGCATTGCATATGATTTTAGTAAAATTGATGAAATGAAAAGGAAAATTGAACAAAATAGGCCGTTTTTAAAGCGACTTGCGGTTTCTCTGCATGAAAAACTAATTATTGAATGGACTTATAATAGCAATGCCATCGAAGGCAACACATTGACCCTATCCGAGACAAAAGTTGTGCTAGAAGGAATCACAATAGCGGGGAAGAGTGTTGTTGAACATTTAGAGGCAATCAATCACCGAGAGGCAATTTTTTCCTTGAAGAAATGATTGGGAATAATGAACAATTATCGTAATGGAACATAAAAAATATCCATGGACTTATATTAAAAGAAATCGACAATCAGAATGCTGGAAAATATAGAATGGAAAATGTAGTAATTGGTGGTGCAGTTCACATTCCATCAAAGCACTATGAAGTTGATTTGATGATGCAAAATTTGGTGATGGAGTACAAAAATGAGTGGAAGTCATTTCATCCAGTATTAAGAGCAACTTTACTTCGTGGAGAGTTCGCAAAAATACACCCCTTTTTTGATGGGAATGGAAGAACTTCAAGATTACTTCTAAACTTCGAATTGATGCGTGGCGGCTATACGCCAATAATAATTAAAAAAGAACATAGAGCGCAGTATTATGAAGCCTTAGATCATGCGCATACCACAAAGGATTATCACCCATTCCTTGATTTTGTCGCTAATTTGGTGGTTGAATCTGAAAAGTTATGGTTGTCACTTTTAGAGTAGCATATGCATCTCTACGATATACATTTTTCTTTGAATGTAATAATAATTACGATGCCAGTATAAACTTTTTCGTTCTGCAGATTAGCTGATTAATGGTAATCTAGGTCGTTTCACTAGGAAAAATGAAGAACAAATAGCAGTTAATATTTATTGGATGTGTGAGGGCATATTGTAGGTTTTTTTTAATATAGAAGGAGGCTAACAATGTCATTTGTAAATGTTAATAAATATTTTGAGATGGCTAAATTAGGTGAACGTGTAAAGGTTTTAAAACAGTCCAGTGCGACTGTTCAATTAGCTGCAGAAGCTGTGGGCTGTGAAGCGAAACAAATAGCAAAAACGCTATCTTTCTTAGTGGATGAGTTTCCAATTCTTATTGTAGCCGCGGGGAATGCCAAGATTGATAATCAAAAGTACAAATCCATTTTTCAACAAAAGCCAAAACTGATTCCTAGAGAGTTTGTGGAAGAGTATATTGGTCATGAACCAGGTGGTGTATGCCCCTTTTCGGTTAAGCCTAATGTAAGCATATATCTAGATATTTCTTTAAAGCAAAACGAAGTAGTATATCCAGCAGCAGGTAGTGAAAGTAGTGTTGTTGAACTAACAATAGAAGAGTTAGAGCAGCACTCGGCTTATAAGGGTTGGATAAATGTCTGTAAAGAAATTTTGTGATAAGCGTAATGTTTGAAACATCGTATAAAGTATTAGCTTTTTATTTGGTGGAAGCTTGCCCCGAGCATTCGCCTGCGAAAGCGAGGCCCAAAGCGCATTAGCGCGCGTTGTCCACCAATAGAATCCACATATCTTATGATGTGTGGATTTTCACTTTTTTGTGAATATTCATTTATAGCACAGCAGACCAAACCACTCGAAAAGCAGGTCGTTTGATTGGATATAGTGGGTATCAATAGTATAAAAGCCTTATAAATCGCGGTTCTTGAAAGACCTACTTAAGTAGCTACTCAACGGTCAGCCCTACATGCTATTATTGATGCATAGACACAGTTGGCCCAACGACGACTGGAGGATTATTGATGATCAGAACTAAGTTGAACAGGCCAATGGCAGGGCCACAAACAATCCTCAGAAACAGGGTAATGGAATCTCTCGATCAAGGCATGAAAAGGCGCTTGATTCTGATGGTAGCAGGGGCTGGATATGGAAAATCCACTGCAGCTTCTGCTTGGATGGATCAAAAGCAGAAAATGGGAACCCGGGTCGTTTGGTTATCACTTGACGTAGACGACAATGATCCTCATCGCTTTATGCGATACCTAACGACAGCGTTGGCCGCTAACCTTAAAGGGCTTGAAGCGGTGATGGACAGCCTTCATTCAGGAGACTTGGCTCATCTAGAATGGGTACTGGACGAATGCGTCTTTGCGATTGAGCAAGGTACTGAGGAACAGATACTGATACTGGCCTTGGACGACTATCACCTGATCCAGGATCAGGCCATCGATGAGGCGCTTGATTATTTGATTAGACATAGTCCAGAGACCTTCAAAATTCTGATGATTACACGGAAACGTCCCAATTTGCCACTGGCACTTTATCGTAGCCGGGGCTGGCTTCATGAACTAGACGAAGCGCTATTGGCCTTCGACGATAATGAGTC